>JAGWVP010000404.1 GCA_018970825.1 bacterium
CCGCGACGGCCCGGGCGACGAGCGGCCGCGGCGAGCATGCGGCGGAGCCCACCGGCGCGCGTCCGCCGCGCCCGGGCGGCGAGGCCGTCGTCCTCGCGATGGCGCTCGTCGCGTCGTGCACCCTTCTGCCCCCGGTCGACACCACGCTGTCGAGCCAGGATGCGAGCATCCACCGGCTCGCGGGACTGCACCTCGGGCGCGAGGGCTCGCTCGTCGTGCACGACCCGCTGCTCGCCGAGATCGGGGCGGCCGATCGCCGCGGCCTCTTCGAGCAGGGAGCGCTCGGCCTGGTCGACCTCTCCCGTGTCCGATTTCCCGGCGGCCTCGTCGCTCCGTCGGAGCGCTCGGCCGACGTGGTGCCGAGCTTCGCCCACCTGCTCGCGGTCTGGATCGCGGTCGCCGACGGGATCGCGGGCGAGCGCGCGGTCGGCTGGCTCGGGCCGACGTTCGTCGCGACGGCGTGGTGGGCGATCGGGCTTCTCGCCTCGCGACGGGGGGGCGTCGCGGCGGCGGCCGCGGCGATCGCCCTGCTCGCGACCTGGTTGCCGCAGCACTGGTTCGGACGCTTCCTCATGCCCGAGGTGCTCGCCGAGGCCCTCGTGTGGTGCGGCGCGGCGGCGATCGCGTTCGCTCCGACCGGAACCGGCGGCGCAGCCGCCGCCGTGGGCGGCCTGAGTCTCGGCGTCGCGTGCTTCGCGAGACTCGAACAACTCACGATCTTCCTGCCGTCGCTGCTGCTCGCGCGCGCGTTGCTGCCGTCGGATCGGCGGGTGCTGCCGCGTGCCGCCTGGCCGTGGCTCGGGGCTGCCGCCGTCCACGCGGCCGCCCACCTGGCGATCGTCCCGACCGACTACGGCAAGCGCATGGCGGCGGTCGCGACCGGGGCGATCGCGCGCGCCTGGAGCCTGCTCGGCGGCGAGCCGCGAACCGTCGCGGTCTCGGGGGCACTCCTGCTGCTCGCGGTCGCGACGGCGACGATCGCGCTCCGCCGCGCTCGCCCCGGGATCGCGACCCGCGTCGCGGCGGGGGCGGGCGGTTCGCTCGCGTTCGCGGGGATCCTCGCGGGCACGCCCCCCGACGGGCTGCCCGCCGTGTCCTGGCTTTCCTGGTACGTGCCGTGGCCGGCCTGGATCGCGGCGGCGATCGGTCTCCTGCCGCCCGCGTGGCCCCCGGGCGCGATCGTCGCGCTCGCGATCGAGGCGATCGACCAGGTCGTGAGCCCGCGCGTCACGCCCGAGCAGGTCTGGGGCTCCCGCCGGCTCGTGACGGTCGTCCTGCCCCTCGTCGCGCTCGCGGCCGCGCGCGCCCTTCGCGCCCGTTCGCGTCCGCAGCCGGGGTGGTTTCCCCGCGCGGCGGCTGCCCTCGTCGTCCTCGCGGTGGCGATGGGAGCACTCGGGCTTCGAGCGGTCGCCTTCCGGCGTCCGCAGCACGGAAGCGCCGCGTTCGCCCGCGAGATCGACCAGGCGCTGCCCGCCGGGGCGGCCGTGCTGGTCGCGGGACCGCTCGACTGGCTGCACCTCGCCCCGTGGCTCTGGAGCGGTGGCGCCCGGGACGTGATCGTCGCGCGCGATCGCCCCGGCTTCCGGGAGGCGGCCGCGCGTCGGCTGGCGCAAGACGCCGGCCGCGGCCGGCCTCTCTTCTACCTCTCGGGGGCGATGGTCGAGGCGGGCGAGGGGGTCGAGGCGGGCTCGCTCGAAGGCGTGCTTCCGCCGGGGTGGACGATCGAGCGGCAGCGGGCGTTCGCCTTCACGACCCGCCTGCTCGAGCGGACCTCGGACCGCGCTCCCCGGGTGCTCGTGCCGCGGGTCGCGGAGGTGACGCTGCACCGACTGCGCCCGCCGGTCGACCCGTGAGGGCGCGGCGTGCGGATCGACCGAGCGCCGGTCAGCTCCGAGCCCGGATCAGCTCGACGACGTCGCGGATCGACTCGAGCGACCCGGCGCGGAAGTCCGCGTCCTCGATGCGCGCGCCGAAGCGCTCCTCGACGAAGGCCGCGAGCATGACGAGGCCCATCGAGTCGACGAGCCCCTCGCTGATGAGCGGCGTGTCGGCGTCGAGCGGGCGGTCGGGGTCGACGAGCAGCTGGCTGCGGACGTACTCGACGAGGATCGCCGTGCGTTCGTCGGACATGGCCCCGGGGCTAGCAGAGGTGCGCGGAGCGTGTCGAGCCGCCGCCCGCCCGCCGGTCGCGCTTGCGCCGCCCGTGGACCGGCACTAGCGTCCGGCGCACCCGATGCGTCGCTCGCGATCCTCGCTGCAGCTCGGCATGCCGCACACCCGCTTCCACGCGCTCGGCGAGGCGTCGCTGCTCGCGCACGCGGGCGACCTCCAGTGGTCCGCGCTCGGCGAGGCGACCGGCGTGCCGGCGTCGCGCCAGCGCGACGCCGAGGGGCGGCCGGTCTACGCGAGTTTCTACTACGTCGAGATCGGCGGCCTTCCCCCCGAGGGGCTCGCGGCCTTCGGGCCCGACGACCGGGTGGAGATCGCGAGCGAGGTCGGACGATTCGGTCGCAGCATGATGGACGGGTTCCACCGGCTCCACCGCCGGGACGACCCCGACTCGTCGTCCTCGCCGGCCGACCCGGCCCGGGAAGTCCCCTTCCTTCGCCTCTCGAACGTCCTCGTGGCGCTCGGCGGCGGGCCCGACGACCTGCGCATCGCGACGCCGGCGAACGCCGACGTCGAGCGACTGCCGTCGCTCCCCGCGGAGCCCGACTCGTACCGGACGGTGAAGCTCGCACGCGCCGCGGGGCGATTCGTCGATCCCCCGGCCGGCGCCGAGCCGCTCTGGGAGGGAGCGCGCCGCGTCGACTACGAGATCAACCCCGACCGCGACGTGAACGGCGTCGGGCTGCTCTACTTCGCGAACTTCGTCGTCTTCACCGATTTCGCCGAGCGCCGCCTCCTGCACGGAGACGACCGCTTCACGCCCTTCGAGATCGACCGGCGCGTCACGGTCGCGCGGCGCATCGGCTACTACGGCAACGCACGACCGTACGACCGTCTCGAGATCGAGTGCGACGCCTGGCGCGTGCCCGGCGGAAACCTGCTGTTCGCGCACCGGGTGTTCCGGGCGAGCGACGGCCGGATGATCGCGGTGTCGAGCGTCGAGAAGCACCTCGAGGGGTCGCCGCGCGACCCGCTGGGGAGGGGACGGTGAGCGACGCCCGCCCGGGACCCGTCGACGGGGGGCGCGGGTCGGCGTCCGACGCCGCGCCGACGCCCGATCCCGGCTGGGGGCCGGCGCTCGCGTTGGGCGTCGTCTACGCGGCGCTGGTCGTGGCCCTGCTGCTGCTCGCGCGCGCGGGTGCGGGCTTCATCTACCAGGGATTCTGAGCGGCCGATCGGCGCCGCGCGCCGGATCAGCCCGGCAGCAGGCCGTCGAGCCCGAACATCCGCATCCCGTAGCGGAGAGCTCCGCGCACCGAACAGCCGAACAGCAGGAGCCCGAAGGCGAAGGCATGGAACGCGGCGAGCACCCCCAGCGCGTGGTCGCGCCGCGCGGCGGCCGTCGACGCGGGGCGCGGCGGACCCGCGGACGCGCGCCAGGCCGCGAGGCCCGTCAGCAGTGCCGCGTGCCAGAGGCCCCAGGCGAGGAAGTTCCAGGCGAAGCCGTGCCACAGGCCGCAGGTGACCATCGTCGCGGTCTGCGCGATGCCCTGCGAGAGGAGAGGCCGCCGGGTCGCCCGCAGCGCGCGCCGTGCGACCG
>JAGWVP010000405.1 GCA_018970825.1 bacterium
CTGCGCTACGCGGGGTCGGGACTGTGGTCGTCGGAAGAGGACGTGTACGACGTCCAGGCGAGCCTCGCCGCTCGTGCTGCCTTCCGCGCGGCCGGAGGCAAGGCCGTCGAACCCCACGGCCGCTACCGCTGACTCTGCCCCGGACGCTTCGCCCAGGAGAACGAACCATGTCGACCGACCGCCACTACCTCGTGTTCACCGCCGTCGGACCGGATCGTCCCGGCCTCGTGAACGAGATCTCGGGGGCGATTTCCGGCGCCGGCGCGAACCTCGAGGACAGCCGCATGGCGATCCTCGGCGGCGAGTTCGCCCTCATCCTGCTCGTGTCCGGACCCCCCGCCGCCCTCGACGCGGTGAAGGCGCGGGGCGCGGCCCTCGAGTCGAGGCTCGGCTTGCGCTGCGTGCTCAAGGAGACGACCACCCCGGTCCGCGGCGACCACCTGCTCTACCGGATCCGCGTCTCGGGCCACGACCGACCGGGCATCGTGCAGGCGATCGCCGGACTGCTCGCCGGACGAGGCGTGAACCTCGCGTCGCTCGAGTCGCGGGTGAGCTTCGCGCCGATGAGCGGCACGCCGATGTTCGTGCTCGAAGCCGATCTCCAGGTGCCGGCGAAGCTCGACCTGCGCGCGCTTCGCTCGGAACTCGGCTCACGCTGCGAGGAGGAGAACCTCGACCTCGTGCTCGAGGCGCGGGGCTGAGCCGTCCCGGTGCGGGCGCGGCGACGCCGCGCGGACGATCCGCGTCCGCGCCGTCGAACGTGGCGGCCGCGACGAGGTCCGGCGAGAGGGAGACGCGGATCGCGATCGCCCTCGTCGCGGCCGGCGCTCTCCTGCGCGTGCTGCTCTGCTGGTGGACTCCTCCGTCGGTCTCCTTCGACGACCACTTCCAGCCGATCCACCTGATGCTGCAGGGCGGCGGTGTCCTTCCGCGCAAGGACGCGTGCTCGATGTGCCAGCACCCGCCGGTCTTCTACTGGACCGCCGGACGGCTCGTGCAGGGACTGCTCGCGACCGGCACCCCGCCCCCCTCGATTCCGAAGATCCTGCAGCTCTGGAGCTGCGGCTTCCACGTGCTCGTCCTGCCGGTCCTCTGGCTCGTCCTGCGTCGCGTGCCCGGCCTCTCGCCCGCTTCGCGGCTGGTCGCACTCGCGGTCGCCTGCTTCCAGCCGCGCGGCATCTACATGGCCGCGATGTTCTCGAACGACGGGCTCTCGTGGCTCTGCGTGGCGATCGGCGCATGTCTCCTGCTGCGACTGCTCGACCGCGGGCTGCGGCCGAACGACGCGGCGTGGCTCGGCCTCGCCGCCGCGATCGCGGTCGACGTGAAGTACACCTGCTACGTCCTCCTGCCGGCGATGGTCGCAGCACTCGGCTGGCGACTGCTGGCGTCGGAACCGGGCGACCGGCGCCGGGTCGCGACGGCCGCGGCGATCGCCCTCGTCCCGCCGGTCCTCGTGCTCGCGCTCTACGTCGGGCAGAACCTCGCGACGTACGGTGCGCCGCTGCCCTACCGCGACATCGACTACGCGGCCGTGCAGCCGCGCGACCCCGGCGGGATGCGCTGGCTCCACTTCGACCCCCGGCCCTTCTTCCGCGACCCGATCCTGGTGCCGGGACGCCTCCAGTCCTTCTGGACGCTTCTCTGGTCGAGCGCCTGGTTCGACACCGAGCCGAAGTTCCTCGACTTCACCGAGCCCGATACCGCGTGGTGGCACCGCTACTTCGAGTGGGTGCGGGGCGCGCCGTTTCCCGACGGCCCCATCCCGGTCTCCGGCGCGACCCGCGCGATCGCCTCGGGGCTGCTCGCCTCCGGGCTCGCCTGGCTCGCCCTGCTGCTCCTCGGCTTCGGCGCGCTGCTTCGCCGTCTGGCGGGCGCTCTCGCCGCCGGCCGCGCGCGGGCCGGCGAGGCCGCGAAGTTGCTCTCGCTGCCCGTGCTCCTCGCGACGAACCTCGTCATGATCGCGCTGCTCGCGCGCATCGTGCCGTTCTTCAGCACGCTCAAGGCGTCCTACGTCATGAACTCGCTGCCGACGCTGCTCGCCTCGACGGCGGCGGGGGTCGAGTTCGTCTCCGGGACGAAGGTGGGACGCACGGGCGTCGCGCTCGCGCTCGCGGTCTTGACCCTGCTCGCGACGGCGCACACGCTGCAGATCGTGGCGGCGATGGCCGGGGGCGCGACCGGCTGAGGCCGCCCTTCCCCGGGAGACTCGCGAAGGGACCCACCGGTGATCACGATCCGCAGGAGCGACGAGCGCGGCCGTTTCGACTTCGGCTGGCTCGACACCCGCCACACCTTCTCCTTCGGCGAGTACCACGACCCGCGCCACGTGGGCTTCTCCGATCTCCGCGTCGTGAACGAGGACGTGGTCGCCCCCGGGGCGGGCTTCCCGCCGCATCCCCACCGCGACATGGAGATCCTGACCTGGGTGCTCTCCGGTGCGGTCGCCCACCGCGACAGCAGCGGGGGCGGCGGCGTGCTCCGGCCGGGCGAACTGCAGCACATGAGCGCCGGACGCGGCATCGTCCACTCCGAGATGAACGCGTCGCGCACCGAGCCGCTCCACCTGCTCCAGATCTGGATCGAGCCGGGCCGGCGCGGACTCGACCCGAACTACGAGCAGCGGGCGTTCGCGACAGACCTGCGAAGCGGTCGCCTCGCGGTCGTCGCATCGCCCGACGGCCGCGACGGATCGCTGCGGATCGCCCAGGACGCGACGCTCGCCGTCGCGAAGCTCGGCGCGGGCGAAGCGGTGAGCCACGCCCTCGCGCCGGGTCGCCGCGCCTGGGTGCAGGTCGCGCGGGGAGAGGTCGACCTGGCCGGACTCCGCCTGGGGGCCGGCGACGGGGCCGCGCTCGAAGACGAGGCCGAGGTCGCGCTCCGCGCGGTGGACGACGCCGAGATCCTGGTCTTCGACCTCCGCTGAGCCCGCCTCAGGCGAGTCCCATCCGCTTCGCGACGATCACCTTCATGATCTCGTTCGTGCCGGCGTAGATCGACTGCACGGCCGCGTCCGCGTAGTCCTGCGAGATCGGGTACTCCATCATGAAGCCGTAGCCGCCGTGGAGCTGCAGGCACTCGGCGGTGAGCCGCTTCTGCAGGTCGGTCGTCCAGAACTTCGCCATGCTGACCTCGCTCACGATGTCGTCGCCGCGGACGTGGGAGGCGAGCAGACGATCGACGAAGACCTGCCCGATCTCGACCTGGGCCGCGAGCTCGACCAGCTTGAACTGCGTGTTCTGGAAGGCCGCGATCGACTTTCCGAAGGCGCGGCGCTCCTTCACGTAGCGGATCGTGTCGTCGAGGGCGCGGCGACACGAGGCCATCGAGGCGATCGCGATGCAGAGCCGCTCCTGCTGGAGCTGCTCCATGAGCATGCGGAAGCCCTCGCCTTCGCGGCCGAGCAGGTTGTCGGCCGGGATGCGGCACTCCTCGAACGCGAGCTCGCTCGTGTCCTGGCCGCGCAGCCCGAGCTTGTCGAGCTTGCGCCCCTTCGCGAAGCCCGGGGTGCCTGCCTCGACGAGGAACAGGCTCATGCCCTTGTGCGGCGGGTTCGCCTTCGGGTCGGACTTCGCGACGACGACGAACAGGTCGCCGATCTGGCCGTTCGAAATGAAGATCTTCGACCCGTCGAGAACCCAGTGGTCGCCGTCGCGCCGCGCGCGGGTCTGGATGTTCGCGAGGTCGGAGCCGGTGCCCGGCTCGGT
>JAGWVP010000406.1 GCA_018970825.1 bacterium
TCAGGGGGTCGCGACGAAGACGCGACCGGGGGCTCCGTTCGACGGGGGCTGGGCATGGCAGCTCGCGCAGCCGCCGTTGGTGATCGCGATCGGCATGACCGCGACCGAGCCGCCGTCCTTCAGCTCGGCGCGCACCGGGAACGCGAGCGACTCGTCCGTGAAGAAGTTGCCGACCGAGTTGGAGGTGAGATTCACGACCTTGCCCGCGGAGTCGGTGATCTTCACCTGGGCTCCCTCCACGCCTTCGTTCGCCGCCGCGTCGGGCGACCCGTACACCGTGCCGGCGACCGTGAACGGCCGCTCGGAGGCCTTGCCGCCGTCGACGTGGCAGCCGAGGCAGTTCTCGCCCGCGGCCATCGTGGCGCTGCCCTCGCCGCCTTCACCGCTGCCGCATCCGGCCGCGATCACGACCGCCAGCGCCGCGCCGGCCATCCTTCCGAGAGTCTTTCGATTCGTTCGCATCGGATCGTCCTCGTCATCCCCACCGGCGAGGTGGGCCCGGTGGAAAGGTCACCGTGCGCGTCCGGGAGCGCGCGCGATCGCCGCGCGCCGGAGTGACGCGACGGCGTCTTGCCGGGTCGGCACGCACGGCGTGGCGACCGTCGGGGCGACTCGCCCCTGCGAAGGCGCGCGGATCGTCGGGTCGGACGTGCTCGGGGACGCACGTCGCCTGCGATCACCCCCTTCGCGCGGCTCTCGACGAGCCGCCCTCGGGCGGAGTCCTCGCGGCCGTCAGGCGGCGATTCGCGGAGGCGCTCGCCCGCGCTCGGCCCGGGTGAGTGCTTGCGCGAGAAACGCCGACTGCGACGGGGGCGCGGCCCACTCGAAGCGGTCGCGCGGAGCGGCCTCGGCAAGGGGCGTCGGTGCGACGGCCCACGCGACCAGGGTGTCGAGGCCGTCCTCCTGGTCCTCCTCGACGGCGGCGGGCTGTCCGACCACGCAGCCCGCGTGGGCGTGTCGTGTCGATTGGAACCGGATGCTCTTCCGGAGGGTCCCCCCGAAGGTGTCCGGCGCGACGATTGCCGTGATGAGGATCGCCAGCGCGACGACCGCCCCGGGGCCGGTCGCGCGACCGGAGCCCGATCTCGGGTGGAGACGGATGGACCTCAGGAGCGACCGCCGCACCGCGCGGAGCATTTCCGAGGGCCGACCCCGAGTCGAATTCGGGGGTCCGCACCGGACCTTCGACTCGGGCGGGGGCGGGAGCGGCGCCCCCCGTTCCGTTCGGCTACCCCGGCCTCGACCATCCGGGCAGCCGGTGCGAGGTGCCAACGCGACGCGTCAGGACGAATGCGCCGTGATCGGGGGAGAAGGGCCGTGTGCATCCCGCGGGCCATCGCTCCCCATGCGAAAAACTCGTTGACTCCCCGCCCGGATTGCCGCAGCATCCGGCCCGTCGGCTCTCCGAAGCCGCTCCCACGCTTACCGAAACCCGAGGAGCCCTAGACCATGTCGAGATCGATTCCGGCGATGCGCCCCTGGAAGTCCATCCTGCTGCTCACGTTCGCCCTCGGGATCGGGCTCGTGTCCGTTCCGTCCGCCCAGGCCTGCCTGATCGACACCGACGGCACCCTCGACTGTTCGTTCAGCCTCCGCAGGGCCGAGGCCAAGACGAAGACGAGCGTGATCCCGATGAGGGCCGCCGCCCCGGCGGCGCCGAGCGACCGCTGGAACGCGGAAGGAGAGCTCAACACGCTGCCGAGCCTGACGATGCCTGCCGACATCGACGCCGACGGTGTGGGCGTGTCCTTCGGCTACACGGACAGCGCGGGCAGTTCGTTCATCGAGATCGATCGCGTCGACTTCACGGGCGAGGAATGCGTCGCGCGCGGCAACACCTACCCGCGCGTCCGCTGCAAGACCGACGGTGGCCTGTTCGTCCTCGCGCCGCGCTCCGCGCTCAGCTTCTTCAAGGTGATCGCCCGCATGAACAAGCGCACGATCATCCCGTTCCCGAACCTCGAGACCCTGCCGCTCGCGGTGGTCGTCCACTCGCCGGAGGGCAAGGGACGCGGCGACACGATCGGCAGCGACGCGAGCGAGTGCAAGTACACGGCTTCGAAACAGACGAAGCTGACCTGCAAGCGTCTTCCCTGATCGCGACGCGGGGCCGGCCCGAGCGGTCGACCCCCGCGTCGAGACACCCGAAGGGGGCGGAGCGATCCGCCCCCTTCGTCGTTCCGGCCTCGGTCGCTTCCGATCGCCCCTCCTCGCGGCGGTCCGGAGCCTGGACGTTCCCGTGAACGCCCCCGGTTCGTCATGGGCAGGGGAGGGTGCTAAGGGTCGGCGTCGAGGCGCCCCGGTCGCCCCGAGGTGAACGAGAAATGATCCCGAAGACGCTCCTGCTCGGCGTGTGGGCCTGGGCCCTCGGCTGCGTGATCGGCGGCCGGACCATGCCGGGATCGCAGATCGGCCGCGCGGTCTTCTGGCTGCTGCTCGTCGCCCACGTCGTCGAGACCCTGATCTACCTGCCGCAGCTCCGTGCGGCCGGCGGCTCGCTTGGCTGGCAGGTGGTGCAGACGCTTCTCTTCGGCGTTCTCCACCTGGGCGACCTGCCCGCCCCGATCGCCGGCTGACGCGCTTCGCGCGGGCCGCGCGCGCCGGCCGTCAGGCCCCGAGGTCCGAGAGCAGCGCGCCCACGTGTTCGAGCCCGCGTCGGACCGCCGGGGCATAGCCCTCGGCCTCGATCCGCGGCCCCACGATCTCGAGTTCGAACGGCCCCCGGTAGCCCGCCCGGAGCAGGAGGCCGATCACGCGACCGAGCGGGATGTCGCCGTCGCCCGGCACCGCGCGGTCGGGCGTCTGCAGCGTGCCGACGACGAAGTCGTTCACCTGCACGATGCGCAGCAGGTCGACGTTGCGCCGGATCGTCTCGCCGAGCCCGCGCTCGGCGAAGGCGTTGTTGACCTCCATGCAGACGCCGATCCCGAGCCGGCGGGCGAGGTCGCAGGTGTCGCGCAGGGTGGTCGCGAAGCTGATGTCGAGGCGCAGCGAGTTCGTGTTCTCGACCGCGAGGGAGCAGCCCTGCGCCCGGGCCTCGGCGACGACCGGTGCGATCGCCGTATCGAGCGCGTCGGCGGCCTCCTCCCAGGAGAGGCCCGCGGGTGCACCGGTCGTGACGACCACGCACTCGCAGCCGAGGGCAGCCGCCGTCCCGAGACAGGCGCGCAGTCGGTCGCGGCCACGCTCCCATTGCCCGGGGTTCGCGAGCTCGAAGGAATCGCCGACGGCGAGGTTGTCGACCCGCAGCCCGGGCGTCGCTCGCACGCGGGCGACGGCGCGGGCGACGTCGCCGTCCGCCTCGAGCTTGCGCTGCAGCAGCGCCACGTCGCGGATCCCGAGCGAGGTCCAGAGGTCGAGGTCGCGCTCGATCGGCCAGCCGATCGTCGACGCCTGGCTCAGCGACAGCCGCGGGTGCAGGTCCACGGGCACGACGCTATCAGGAGGCGGGTCGTCGACGCGACGCCCGCGTCGGCGCGGGCGCGGCCGCCCGGCGGGCCCGTCGGGAGTCGCCATGTCGAGCCCACGCGAACGTTCCCCGGTCCCGTCGATCCCGCTCGGGGCACCGTTCCTGCGCGAGATCGGCCTCGATGCGGCCGAGCCGATCCCCGGCGGCGTCCGCCTGCGACTCGCGCATCGGGTCGACAACGCGAACCGCAACGGGACGCTGCACGGAGGCGTGATCGCCTCCCTCGTCGAGGCGG
>JAGWVP010000407.1 GCA_018970825.1 bacterium
GGCGAACGGCTCGAAGAGCCCGCCCATCTGAAGGTGGCACTGCCCCGCGCGCAGCAGCGGGCTCGGCGCGACGAGCCACGGCTCGAGTCGCTGAAAGAGGAAGATCGCGACCGCGGCGACGAGCGCCCAGCCCGCGATCGCGAGCGGCGGCACCCCGAAGAACAGTCCGGACCCGGCGAATTCATGGACGCGCCCGAGAAACCAGCGCTCGCCCCTCACCGAGAGGGGGGCGAGCAGCACCTGCGGCAGCATGGCGAGGACCGAGCCGGCGAGGAGGACGCGCCCCGATCCGCGGATCTCGAGCGTGTCGAGCACCTGGAGGTCGGCCTGCGCCGCCTCCACGGGAGAGTGCAGGAGGACGGCGCACTGGAAGCCGAGCCACGCGAGCGCGCAGAAGACGGCGGGGCTCCATGCCGGCACCCCGCCGATCGAGGGCCCGGGCGCCGCCTCGAGGAAGCGGTGGGGGCCGAACGGGATGCCCCAGCGCAGCGAGGCGGCCTCCGCCCCGAGGGCGGTCGCGAACGCGATCGCGGCGAAGGCGATCGTCCGCACCCAGCCCATCTTGGTGACCGCGCCCACGAGGAAGCAGGCGACGAGCGCGAGCACCCAGGGGCGTCCGGTCGCCGAGGAGAGGATCTCGCCCGCGAAAGGAGGCACGGCGCATGAAGAGCCGGAGGAGCGGGCACTGTCAAATCCGGGCCGGGGGCGGTTGCGGGCCGCCCCGGTGCGTGGCACCTGTCGGGCGATGGACGAGAATCTTCGCCGGGCCATGGAGCAGGACATCCAGATGACCCACGACCGCTTCGTGCAGGCCATGGAGACGCGCCTGCCGAAGATCGAGCCGGAGTCGCTCGAGCGCTACTTCGCCGTGCTCTCGAAGCTCGTCGCGAAGCTCGAGGACGAGGCCAAGTCGCTCGACCTCGTGGTGAAGGAGATGATGGCCGAGGCGGCGACGCTGCTCATGGCCGAGATGCAGTTCCGGCAGAGCCGGGGCTGAGGCTCGCGGCGGGAGCACCCCCGCGCTAGGAACCGCTCATGTCGTCCTCCTTCGCCTCCCGGCTGGTGAACGGCCCGTTCGGCGATCCCGGCCTGCTCGTGGAGTTGCGCTGGCAGGGCGACGCCGTGCTCTTCGACCTCGGCCGCAACGACGGGCTCCCGGCCGCCGAGCTCCTGAAGGTGTCGCACGTCTTCGTGTCGCACACCCACATGGATCACTTCATCGGCTTCGACCGCGTCCTGCGGCTCTTCCTGAATCGCGACCGCCGCCTCTTCCTCCACGGCCCCGAGGGCATCGGGGATTGCGTGGCCGGCAAGCTCTCGGGCTACGTCTGGAACCTGACCGACGGGTACCCCTTCGTCTTCGACGTGACCGAGGTGACGACGTCGGGGCGTCGGCGCTGGGTCTTCGCCGCGTCCACGGGCTTCGCCCGGGAGGAGCACGAGCCCCTCCCGCTGCCGGCCGGGTCGGATCCGGGCACGCCGGGGACTCCCGTCCTGGTCGACGTCGGCCATTTCCGGGTGCGCGCCGCGATCACCGACCACCGCATCCCGTGTCTCGCCTTCGCGCTCGACGAGCCGACGCACCTGAACGTCGACCCGGAGAGGCTCGCGGCCCTCGGGCTCGCTCCCGGCCGTTGGCTCGCGCTCCTGAAGGACGCGCTGCGCGACGGCGCCCCGGACGACACGCAGGTCGTGGTGCAGCGGCTCGACAGGAACGAGGATCGCAGGTCGCTCGGCGAGTTGCGCTCGCTCGTCCGGGTCACGGCGGGTCAGAAGATCGGGTACGTCGTCGACACGCGGTTCCTGCCGGCCAACCTCGCCGTGCTCCTTCCCGTGCTGCACGAGTCGGACCTGCTCTATTGCGAGTCGCCCTTCCTCGACGAGGATCGCGACCAGGCGGCGATGCGCTATCACCTGACGGCGGCGGAGGCCGGGACGATCGCGCGGATGGCGCGCGCTCGGAGGCTCAAGGTGTTCCACTACTCGCCGCGCTACCAGGGGCGCGGCGACCTGCTGCGGTCGGAAGCGGACGCGGCGTTCCGCGGCCGGCTCGACCCGGGCGTGCTCGCGGAGTTGGGCGCGGTCGCCTGACTCGCGCGTGTCGGGGTCGCCCCCGGCCGGCCCCGCCTAGAGAGCCCCGCCGGACATGCCCCCGCCGGGCCCCCGGTCCCCGCCGCGGTTCCGGTTCGCGGGGGGCGAGGCCGACGGTCGCTCGCCGGACCGCTCCTCGCGGTGGAGCGGTTCGCCCCGCTCGCCGGGGCGGGGTGCGGACGCGGGGCCCTTCGGCGTCGCGCCCGGGGCGGCGTTCGCCGGTGCGCCGGGTTCGCGTCCGGACGGACGGTCCGGGGAGCGGGAATCCGCCTCGTCTCCCCGACGCCTCGCCCCCCAGGCCGCGAGCCGGTCGGCGATCTCCGCTTCCTCTCCCTCGCGACCCGGTGCGTAGTAGCGCCGACCTCGAAGGGCGTCGGGCCGGTACTCCTCGGCGACGAAGTGTCCCGGGGCGTCGTGCGGGTATCGGTAGCCCGAGGCGTACCCGAGCGACTTCATGAGACCGGTCGGTGCGTTGCGCAGGTGCATCGGCACCGGGAGCGTGCCGGTGCGACGGACGTCCTCGGTCGCGAGGCCGAGGGCCGCGTAGCTCGCGTTCGACTTCGGGGCGGTCGCGAGGAAGGTCGCGCCCTGCGCGAGCGGGATGCGCCCCTCGGGGAGCCCGACGAAGTGGACCGCGTCCTTCACCGCGAGAGCCACGGAGAGCGCGCGCGGGTCGGCGTTGCCGACGTCCTCCGAGGCGAAGATCACCATGCGCCGCGCGATGAAGAGCGGGTCCTCGCCGGCCTCCAGCATCCGGACGAGCCAGTAGAGTGCCGCGTCGGGGTCGCTGCCGCGGAGGCTCTTGATGAAGGCGGAGACGACGTTGAAGTGCTCCTCGCCGTCGCGGTCGTAGCGCAGGACGCGGCGCTGCGCGGCCTCCGCGAGCAGTTCCCTCGTGACGCGACGCCCGGGGGCGTGTCGCGCGAGTCCGGCCGCGATCTCGAGCGTGCCGAGTGCGCTGCGCGCGTCGCCCTGCGCATGCTCGACGAGGGCCGCGCGCGCGTCGTCGTCGATCGCCGTGCCGGTGTCGCCGAGACCCCGTTCCGGGTCCGCGAGCGCCCGGTCGACGAGCCGGGCGACCGCCTCGTCGCCGAGCGGCTCGAGCACAAGCACCCGAACCCGGGAGAGGAGGGGGGAGACGACCTCGAAGGAAGGATTCTCGGTGGTCGCCCCGACCAGCACGATCGTCCCGTTCTCGACGTGGGGCAGAAGGGCATCCTGCTGGGCCTTGTTGAAGCGGTGGATCTCGTCGACGAAGACGACCGTCGGCCGACCCGTCGCACGCTTCTCGACCCGGGCCCGCTCGACCTCGGCCCGGAGGTCCTTCACCCCGGCGAGCACCGCCGAGAGCTGCGTCCACGGCAGGTGGAACGCGCGCGCGAGGAGCCGGGCGAGCGTGGTCTTGCCGCTTCCCGGGGGGCCCCAGAGGAGCAGCGAGTGGAGGCGCCCCGAGTCGAGCATCGCGCGCACGACGCGCCCGGGTCCGAGCAGGTGCTCCTGCCCGACGACCTCGTCGAGCGCCGACGGGCGCATCCGCTCCGCGAGGGGCGCGCGCTCGCTCCCCGGCGCAGGCGCCTCGCTCCCCGGCGCGGGCGCCTCGCTCCCCGGCG
>JAGWVP010000408.1 GCA_018970825.1 bacterium
AGTCGCCGCACGAGGCCGTCGAACAGCCCCTTCGCGTCGAGCAGGACCGCGTCGAGAGAGCCGCGCGCGGACGCGGGCAGCGGCACGCGGTGCAGCGTGCCCGGCCGTTCGGGCAGGTCGAGCGCGTCCTTCAGGCGCGCCGCCGGGTCCACGGTCAGGACCGCGGTGCGACGTCCGCCGAGCGCGGCCGCGATCGCGATCGAAGCGGCGCTCGTCGTCTTGCCGACCCCGCCGGGGCCCAGGCAGACGACCACGCGCACGCCGTCGAGCCAGGCGTCGAGGGCGCCCGGCCCGTCGACCGGGGGGCGGGAGCGGGAGACGGTCACGAAAGGACCTCCGCGAGCGCGTCGGCCACCGGGTCGAGGCGGTCGAGCCGGACGTCGGGGTCGAACACGAAGGGGAGTTCGACCGGGCGCTCGCCGGTCGCGCGAGCGAGTTCCCCGAGGTGGAATCGTTCGTCCGCGCGTCGGCGCACGAAGTAGAGCCCCGCCGCGGCGAGGCGGTCGTCGACGTCGCCTGCGTCGCGCGCGGCGACGATCCGGGCCTCGTCGGCCGTCGAGAAGCGTCGGGGGAAGACGGCGTTCGCGATCGGCGGTGCGAGCGGCACGCGGACCTCGTCGCGCAGGGCTGCCCGCAGCTCGATCGCCTCGGCGACGGCCCAGGCCTCCGGGATCGCGACCACGAGCACCGAGGTCCGGGCGGGATCCCGCAGCCAGTCGGACATGCGCCCGAGCGAGGTGCCGAGCGGTCCGACCGAGGCGATCCCGGAGAGCGTCTCGGGCGTCGAGAGCAGGGGGGTCGAGTGCCCGCTCGCCGGGGCGTCGAGGACGATCCGGTCCCAGGCCGCTCGGCGGAACCCGCGCGGGTCGAGCCAGGCGAGCAACTGCGAGAGCATCGCCGCCTGGGCGATGCCGGGGACCGCGGCCGCGACGATGCGGAACGTGTCGCTGCCGAGCAGGGCGTTCGAGAACAGGCGAAGCGGCACGAGCGACTCGACGAACGAGGCGAGCGCGCGGTCCGGGTCGAGCGCGACCGCGTCGAGCCGCTCGCCGACCGGTCGGGGCTCGGCGCCGAGGGACGAAACCCCGAGGACGCCGGCCAGGCGACCGGGGGAGGCGGTCTCGACGAGGAGCGTCCGGAGTCCCGCGCGCGAGGTAGCACGGCCGATGGCGGCGCTCACCGTCGTCTTCCCGACGCCGCCCTTGCCGGTCACGATGAACAGGCGCGGACCGGCCACGCTTCGTGCCTAGTGCACCCCCGGTGGGGCGTCAACGCGCAGCGAGGCGGTCGCGCCGCTTCCGTGCGGGCGCCGCGGGTGTTGATTTCGGGCCCTTCCGTGGCACCATTCGTCGATGGACTACGAACTGTCCCCCGCCGAGGCCGCGTGGCGCGACGAGGTCCGGGATTTCATCGGTCGCAACGTCGACCCGGGGCTCGCGAGCGAGACCCGCCTGAAGGGCAACGAGGGGCGCGGGCCGCTCGCACTGCGCTTCCACCGCGCGCTGCGCGACGCCGGCTGGTGGGGCATCGCGTGGCCGAAGGAGTACGGCGGGCTCGGCAAGAGCGCCGTCGAGCAGTGGATCTTCATCGACGAGATCGAATCGGCCGGTGCCCCGATGCTGCCGCTCACCGTGACCTCGGTCGCTCCCACCATCATGCGGGTCGGGGACGAACAGCAGAAGCGCGAGTGGCTGCCGAGGATCAACGAGGGCGGCATCGACTTCGCGCTCGGCTACTCGGAGCCCGAGGCGGGAACCGACATGGCGTCGATTCGAACGCACGCGGAACTCGACGGCGACGAGTGGGTCGTGAACGGCCAGAAGATGTGGAACACGATGGCCCACACGGCGACCCACAACTGGCTCGCCGTGCGCACCGAGCCCGACGCGCCGAAGCACAAAGGCCTGTCGATGATGATCGTCCCGATGGACGCACCGGGCGTGACCGTGCAGCCGATCTGGGTCTGGCCCGGCCTGCGGACGAACGCGCTCTTCCTGGACAACGTGCGCGTGCCGCGCGCGAACCTGATCGGCGAGCGCGGTGCCGGTTTCTACTACGCGGCGATGGCGCTCAACTTCGAGCGGCTCGCGATCGGATCGGTCGGGATGGGACGGCGGATGTTCCGCAACCTGGTCCGGCTGGTGCGCGAGCGCGTGGTCGACGGCCGGCCGCTGAAGGACGAGCCCTGGGTCCGGGAGCGGATCGCCCGGCTGGCCGCCGACCTCGAGGCGGGCCGCATGCTCGGGCTCGAGACCGCGTGGGCGATCGACCAGGGGCGCATGCCCGCCGCCGAGTCCTCGATGGCGAAGATCTTCGTCTCGGAACTCGTCCAGCGCATCGCCGACGCCGGCTGCGAGATCCTGGGGCTCGACGGGCAGCTCCACCCCGAGGAGCCGTCGGCGCTCGTCGAGGGCCGCATGCAGTGGCTCTACCGGCTCGCGCCGATGCTCGCCTTCGGCGGCGGCACGAACGAGGTGCAGCGCGACATCATCGGCTTCCTCGGCTACGGGCTGCCGCGCAAATGAGGCCGGAGACCACCGCCGAGCAGCGGGAACTCCAGGACGCGGCCCGCGCCCTGCTCGCCCGCGAGGTCGATCCCGATCGCCTCCGCAGGTGGGAGGACGAGCCGTCGGCGTGCGACCCCGTGCTCGCGGCCCGGATCGCCGAACTCGGCTGGCTCGGGCTCGGGCTGCCGTCTTCGGCCGGGGGAGGCGGTGCCGACCTCGCCGACGTGGCCTCCCTGGTCGAGGAGTGCGCACGCGGGCTCCTGCCGCGCCCGCTCCTCGGAGCGATGCGGTCGGCCGACGCCCTGGCGACGCTCGACGGCGGCGATCCGCTCCTTCCGGAACTCGCCCGGGGCGAGCGTCGACTCGCCCTCGCCCTCGACGAGTTGCAGGCGCGCGAACCCGCGAACTGGACGACCGCGACCTCGGGGGCGCCCGGCAGGCGCGTGGTCGACGGCGAGAAGGCCTACGTGCCCGACGCCGACGCGGCCGACCTCCACCTGCTCGCCGCCCGCGACGGAGCCTCGATCGGCTTCGCACTCGTGGACCGCCGCGCTCCGGGCGTGTCCGTGCGGCCGCTGCGTACCTTCGGCGGGGATCGGCAGGGCCACGTCGAGTACCGCCGCGTCCCGGTGCTGCGCGAGTTCGCGCCCGCCGGCGGCCCGGTCGCGGCCCTCGAACGCGTTCGGCGCCGGCAGGCGGCGCTCGCCCTCGCCGAGATGGTCGGCGGGATGGCGGCGGTGCTCGAGATGACGGTCGAGTACGTGAAGGTCCGCGAGCAGTTCGGTCAGAAGATCGCCGTCTTCCAGGCGGTGCGGCACCAGGTCGCCGACATGGGCACGACCTTCACGGCCGCCCGCCATCTCGCCTGGCAGACGATCACGCGCGTCTCGGCCGGCGCCTCCCGCGACGTGTCCGAGGCGAGCGCGATCGCCTGGGTCGGACAGGCGTTCAAGCGCCTCTGCTGGACGGCGCACCACCTCCACGGCGGCGCCGGTTTCGTCGTCGAGCACCGACTGCGCTTCCACGGGGAGCGCGCCCAGAGCCTCTGCATCCGCTTCGCGCCCGAGGCGCCGGCGCTGCGCGAGATCGCGGCGTCGCTCCTCGACTGAAGCCGGTGCGACGGATGCCGAGGCGCGAACCGGACCGGGCGCACGCGGCGCGCAGCCGCGGGGCGCGCGGCCGCGGCGCGGCCG
>JAGWVP010000409.1 GCA_018970825.1 bacterium
ACGTCAGCCGATCACTTCTTCTCGGCGCCGCCGGCCGGGGTCGCGGCGGCCGCCTTCGGCGTCGGCGGGGGCTCGATGCCGAGCAGCTGGACGTCGAACACGAGCGTCGAGCCGGGCTTGATCTTCGGCGGCGCGCCGCGGTCGCCGTAGGCGAGGTCCGACGGGCAGACGATCTTCGCCTTGCCGCCGACCTTCATCTTCTGGACGCCCTCGGTCCAGCACTTGATGACGCCGTTCAGCGGGAAGGTGACGGGCTCGCCGCGATCGACCGAGCTGTCGAACACCGTGCCGTCGGCGAGCGTGCCGTGGTAGTGCACCTTCACGCGGTCGGTCGCCTTCGGCGACTCGCCCGTGCCGGCCGTCTCCTCGATGTAGACCATGCCGGAGTCGAGCTTGGTCGCGCCCTTCTCCTTGGTCATCTTCTCGAGGTACTCGGCGCCCGACTTCTTCTCCTGGGCCGAGACCACGGCCGCGCGCTCCTTGGCGAGCTGCTGGAACTTCGGCCCCATCTTGGTGAGGTCGATGTCCTTCGCCTCCTTGCCGGCCGCGCCGTCGGCGAGGCCCTGCTTCACGACGTCGACCTCGGCCGGCGTGAGGTTGAAGCTCGAGAGATTCTTGCTGAGCGCGACGCCGAGCGCGTAGAGCGTCTTCTTCACGTCCTCGGGAGACATCGGGCCCGCCGGGGCCGCGGCCGCCGCGGGGGCGGCTCCACCGCCGTGGGGGTTGGCGGGCGCCGTCTTCTCGTCGGCCCGCGCCGTCGTCGCACAGGCCAGGGTCGCCGCCAGGAAGCCGGCGGCCGCGCCGATGAGAAACCTCTGCATGATCGTCCCGATCCTTTCGCTTCCCCGATGTTCCGCGCGGGGCGGGATCGCCCCGAGCCGTGCGGCGGACGGAGCCGGGGAGGGGCTCGGCCGCACGCGCCCCGCGGCGTTTCGCCCGGGGCTTGGTCTGTCGATGAAGTCCGGTGTCGCGTCTCGGATGCGCGGGAGCCGTTCGCCTCGAGCGCGACGGGCCGCGAGTCCCCGAGGATTCCACACGGTGCGGGAGGTCCGCAAATCGGGATCCCCCGGGGGCGAGGTCCGGGCCCGGGTCGCGATCGTCGGCCCGCCCGGTCCGGCGGTCAGGCAGGCCCCGGGGAAGAACCCCGGGCGGCGAGCCGCACTGCCGAGACGTCATCGGCCCCCCCGGAGCGAGGCTCCCGTTTCGGGGCCGGGCAGGGGTGATGCGGGCCCGGTCGAGTCCCGCTCGAAGCCCCCGAGAGGACGAGCCGGCGCGGGGAAGCGGCCTCGCCGATTTCGACCTTCACCCCGCGCTCGGGTGCGCGCAGCGCCTCAGCGGCCCCGGAAGACGGGCGCCCGCTTCTCCCGGATCGCGGCCAGCGCCTCGGCGTGGTCCTCGCTGCGGAACGTCACGAGTTCGAGCGCGGTGGAGGCGTCGAACGCGACGTTGAGCGCGTCCTTCACGAGCTTGTTCACCGCGAGCTTCGTGTAGCGCACCGCGAGCGGGGCCCCGGCTGCGAGCTTCCGCGCGAAGGCCGTCGCCTTCGCGTCGAGTTCCTCTGCCGGCACGACGAAGTTCACGAGGCCGATCCGCTCCGCTTCGCGCGCGTCCAGCGGGTCGCCGGTCAGCAGGTACTGCTTCGCCCGCGCCGGGCCGAGCGCGAGCGGCCAGATCGCGGCCCCGCCGTCGCCCGCGACGAGCCCGACGCGCACGTGCGGGTCGGCGATCGTCGCGCCGTCGGCCGCGAACACGACGTCGCAGAGCAGCGCGATCGAGGCGCCGAGCCCGACCGCGGGTCCGTTCAGGGCGGCGACGATCGGCAGCTCGACGTCGAGCAGGTCCCAGATCATCTGCTTCGCGTCGCGCCGCAACGCCTCCATCCGCTCGGGATCCTGCAGCTCGGGGAACCAGGCGAAGTCGCCGCCCGCGCTGAAGGCGCGCCCGCGGCCGGTGAGCAGCACGGCCCGCGCGTGGGTCTCGCGCCGAAGCCCGCGGAAGAGAGCCGCGAACTCGCGGTGCAGCAGGTCGTCGACCGCGTTCATCGGGCTCGTCGGGTGCGCGATCTCGACCCGGAGCAACTCGTCGTGCCGCTCGATCCGCAGCGCGCGAAAGAGGCCGGGATCGAGCTCCGGCGACGGTCCGCCGGCGCTCACAGCAGCTCGCCCCCGGGGTCGAGTCCGAGCAGGACGCGACCCGCGACCTCGTAGGTCGGCTTCGCGACCATGACGTGCTGGGTCGCGACGTGGACGTCGCGGAAGCGGCGCGAGAGCGGGTTCGCGTCCTGGATCGCGCTGCCGCCGGCCGCCTCGTACGCGAGGTCGACCGCCTCGGCCGATCGGCGCACGGCGTCGGTCGCGGCGAGCCGCAGGAGCGCGCGGTCGCGCAGTCCGAGGTCGTCGCCTCGGCGAGCCTTCTCCCATGCGGAGCCGATCGCGTCGTGCACGTGCGCCCGCGCGCCTGCGACGGCGGCCTCCGCCCGCGCGACGTCGGCCTGCGTCGCCGAGCGCTCGGCGAGGCGTCGTCGCCCGCCGGTCGGGACTTTCGCGACCGCGAGCGCCGAGAGGTCGTCGATCGCGCCGCGCGCGATCCCGAGCGCCACGCCGGCAATCCCGAGCGCGAGCAGCCCGAAGACGGGGAAACGGTAGAGCGGCTCGCTTCGCAGCGCGGGGTCGGCGGGCCACGCCGCGCGTCCCGCCGGCACGAAGAGGTCGTTCACCTCGATGTCGTGGGAGCCCGTGCCGCGCATTCCCGAGGTCGACCAGGTGTCGTGGATGCGCACGTCGCCCGCCGGGAAGAAGAACAGCCGCGCGTCGGGAGCACCGTCGGGGCGAAGTCGCGGACGTGCGTCGTCGGGCGCATCGAAGACGAGAGCGCCGCCGAGCAGCGAGGTGCAGTGTTCGCAGCCGCTCGCGAAGGTCCAGCGCCCGGTCACGCGGAAGCCGCCGTCGCAGGCGACCGCGCGGCCTCGCGGCTGGAAGACGCCGCCCGTGACCGACGCGGGGTCGCCGAAGATCGCGCGCGCCTCGTTCTCGGGAAGCCACCCGGACAGCACCGCGGTCGTCGAGGCGATCATCGCGCACCAGCCGGCCGCGCCGTCGCCCCGGGCGATCTCGGCGAGCGTGTCGACCATGGTCGCCGGGTCGCTCTCGAACCCGCCCAGTGCGCGGGGGACGAGCAGGCGGAAGAGGCCGGCCTCGGCCATCGAGGAGGCGAGCCCGGGATCGAGTCGCCGCGCCGACTCGCCGGCGGCGGCCACCCGGGCGGCGCGGGCGGCGACGGCCACGGCGGCCGCGGCCGGGTCCGCGGAAACGTCGCCCGAGAGCCTCGGGCGGCGGGCAGGCATCGATTCGATCGCCACGCCGGATCCTTCACCGCCCCGCCGCCTGCCGCAAGGGACCCGGGAGCCGGCTGCCGCCGTCGAATCCTCGCCTTCCCGGTTGCCGGTCGTCATGGTAGAGCGCCGTCGGTGGACGGTTGCCGGAGGGGGAGGGTGGAGATGACGCCGATTCGACGGGTCCTCGCGGCCGCGGCTCTCGCCGCGGCGACGTTCGCGCCGCTCCGCGCGGAGGCGGCCAAGGCCATGCCGCTGCGCACCGGCCAGGACGTGTCCTACGGCGCCGCGGGAGACACGACCGCGGGTCTGAAGCGCTCCTACGTCGACAACGGCTTCGGCTGGGTGAAGGACCAGCGTACCGGCCTC
>JAGWVP010000410.1 GCA_018970825.1 bacterium
TCGATGAACGGGAACAGCGCCGCGAAGTTGCGCCCGATCCCGCCCCCGTCGAGCGCGTGGTGCCAGCGGTGGAACGCCGGGCTCGCGACCACGAAGCGCAGCGGCCCGAAGTCCCACGGCACGTTCGCGTGGACGAGGATCGACTGGAACGCGAGCACCGGCACCCACCCGGCGAGCACCGCCGGGTCGAAGCCGACCAGCAGGACCGGCACGGCCTGCGCGAGCCGCATGAGCGCGTCGTTCACCGGGTGGACCCGCACCGCGGAGAGCCAGTCGACTTCGGTCGACGAGTGGTGGACGGCGTGGAAGCGCCAGAGGGAGCGGCCGTGGAAGAGCCGGTGCATCGCGTAGGCCGCGAGGTCGGAGACGAGCAGGAAGGCCCCGAGCTGCACCGGCAGCGGCAGGCGCGCGATCGCGGCACGCGGCGCGAGCATCGCGGCGAGGCCCGCCCGGTCGAGCGGCCGGCCGAGTGCGAGCGCGACCGCGACCACCGCGAGCACGATCGCGGCCCGGGTGAGCGCCTTCGTCACGAGCGGCGTGAAGAACCACCAGAGCAGGTCGGTGCGCAGCGCGGACGGCGGCCGGTGACGCGGAACGGCCGGCCAGAGGCGCTCGAGCAGCGCGAAGCCGGCGCCGCCCACCGCCAGCGCGACCGCGACCTCGCGCAACCCGGGCGCGGTCATGCGCCCGGCCCAGGGCCGCGGCGCATCTCCTCGCGGATGCTCACGAAGTCCGAGAGCAGGAAGATCACCGTCGAGAACGCGGTCACGACCTCGAGCAGCATGACGATCTTGCCCGGGGCGTGCGCCGGCGTGATGTCGCCGTAGCCGAAGAACGAGAAGTTCAGCACGCTGAAGTAGAAGCACTCGAAGAGCAGTTCGAAGCCCCGCAACGCCGGGTCGATGCCGGAGAGGCTCGACGGGTCGATCCGCTGCAGGCAGAAGAAGTCGATCGCGAACGACAGCGTGATCTGCGCCATGTTGTAGCCGACGACCAGCAGGAAGCGGTGGTAAGGGAGATTGCTCTGGGTCGCGTCGAGCAGGTGTCGCAGGGTCTCGGAAAAGTAGTAGGCGGTCTTGCAGGCGGCCCAGGCCGCCACCACCGCGAGCAGGAGTCCGCGGCCCTCCCCGCCCGCGTGGTCGCTCCACGCGAGGATCGCGGCGCCTGCACCGAACAGGACGGCGAACTCGAGGATCTCCCGCAGCGGGATCCCGCCCGGCCGGGGGTGACCCTCGGGAACCGACCCGGGAGGAGCGCCGTCGCCGGTCGCGGAATCCATCGTCTTCTTCCGGGGTTCAGTAGAGCGAGAAGGGCGCCCGCAACTCGCCCCAGAGTTCCTCGTCGGCCTCGACCGCGGCGTCGAGGTCGCCCGCGTCCGCGGACGGGTCGTCCACCCACTCGCGCAGCAGCGGCCCGCCGTTGATGAGATCGATCGCGAGCCGGTCGCGCTCGTACTCGTAGGCGAAGTCGCGCCACAGCTCGTAGCCGGGGGCGAGCCGGCGGATCGCCTTGAAGGCGGCGGCCATGAGCCGCCAGGGGCGGAAGGCCTCGTGGTCGTAGGATGGCTGGTCGACGTGGACCTGGAGCCCGGCGCAGAGGCGGCCGACGTGCTTGTGGAAGGTCGGCTCGAACCAGCAGGGCCGCAAGGTGCAGCCCGCGAGCCAGCCGGGCGCGATCCGCTCCATCTCGGAGAGCAGCGCCCGCGCGTCGACGTCGGGTGCACCGAACAACTCGAGCGGGCGCGTCGTGCCCCGCCCCTCGGAGAGCGTCGTGCCCTCGAGCATGACCGTGCCGGGATAGGCGCGCGCCATCCAGGGGTTCGCCGCGTTGGGGCTCGGGTTCACCCAGGAGCGTTCTCCGAGCGGCCAGCCGAAGCCCGGGGCCGCACCCGGATCCCAGCCCTCCATCGCCACGGTCTCGAGTTCGACGTCGAGCCGGAACTCGTAGACGAACCACTGCGCGAGTTCCGCCATCGTGAGCCCGTGGCGCATCGGCAGCGGCCCCGCACCGACGAAACTCTCCCAGCCCGGCCGCAGCATGGAGCCCTCGACCGGCCGGCCGACCGGATTCGGACGATCGAGCACCCACACCGCCTTGCCGTGCCTCGCCGCGGCCTCGAGCACGTAGCGCAGCGTCGTGACGAAGGTGTAGATGCGACATCCGAGGTCCTGCAGGTCGACGAGCAGCACGTCGAACGAGTCCATCATCGCGTCGGTCGGCCGGCGGACGTCGCCGTAGAGGCTGAAGACAGGCACGCGGTGGACCGGGTCGACGAAGTCGGGCGACTCGACCATGTTGTCCTGCTTGTCGCCACGCAGCCCGTGCTGCGGGCCGAACGCGGCCGACAGCCGGACGTCGCCGCAGGCCGCGATCGCGTCGAGCGCATGCACCAGGTGCGCGTCGACCGAGGCCGGGTGCGCGAGCAGCGCCACGCGCTTGCCGGCGAGCGGGCGACGCAGTGCGGGCTCGGAGAGGAGTCGGTCGAGGCCGTTCTTCACGGACTCGACGTTGGCACGCCCGGCCTCAGGCTTCCAGACGCAGCGCGAAGGCGTCGTCGTGGTGGAAGTCGGGCTTCCCCTCGGGATGGCGCAGCGCGAAGTACGCGACCCGGCCGTCGGCGGTCTCGACCACCGCCGAGAGCCCGACGTCGAGCGGGCCGGAGGCGGCCTCGGGGTCGCCGAGAACGGCGGCGACGTCGAGGCGGGCGGAGAGCACGAGCCTCGCGCCCTCGCGCCGCGCCTCGATGCGCGTCGGGGCGGATGGGCGCCCCGCCGCGTCGTCCCGCTCCCGGTACGCGCGGAAGCGGTAGACGGCGAAGGCGCGCGAAGGCGACAGGTTCAGCTCGACGTAGGCGCGAGCGCCCGCCGGGCGCACGAAGGCCTCGAGGCAGGTGTGGCGCCAGAGGTCGTCGGCCGCCCGCGGCTCGCACGGATCGGGAAGCAGGAGCGCTTCGAGCGGCCCCTCGACCGTCCAGTCGAAACGGAGCAGCCCCCGGCCGACGCGCAGCGCATCGGCCGCGACCGTGACGGCGGGCAGAGGTGTCGAGGCGTGGTCGACGAGGGTTCGGGCGGGTGGCATCGGCTTCGGCTCGCGACGCGAGGGCCCTACCATCGGTCCGGCCCGCGCCGCGAGCGATCGCCGACCCGTCCCCCTCGCCCCTCGCCCCGGCTCGCGATCCGCGGTACGCGTCTCCGCGATGGACCCTCGCGGTCGGCAGCGCCTCCTCGGCCTCGCTCTCTCGTGTGTCGCGGCGGCGGCATGTTCGCGGCCGGATGCGAGCGGGCTCGACGTCTGCGGCCTTCTCGCCTCGTCCGACGCATCCGCCGTGCTGGCCGGACGAGCCTCGGCGGGACGCCCCGAGCACCTGGGCTCGCAACCGTTCGAGGTCGAACGCTGCCGCTGGAGCGCCGGCGACCGCGCGCTGGCGCTGCTCGCGAGCCGCTCGCCCGACGGCGACGCCGCGGCGGCTCGCTCGGCGTTCGACAGCGTGCGCGCCACCGCCGCACGCGACGGGTCGGAGACGGTCGACGTCCCGGGACTCGGCGACGCGGCCTGGTGGGAGAGCGATCGCCTCGCGAACCAGCTTCACGTGCTGGCCGGGGCGACGTCGCTCACGTTCACGACGCGGGCCCCGACGAGCCCGTCGCCGCCGCGAGAGCTGCTCGCGGCGGCGCGCGCGGCGGTCGAGGGGCTCGAGAG
>JAGWVP010000411.1 GCA_018970825.1 bacterium
CGTGTTCGACGAGGTCGACGCGGGCATCGGCGGCGCTTCCGCGGAGGTGGTCGGGCGGCGCCTTCGTTCGCTCGCGCGCGACGCCCAGGTGATCTGCATCACGCACCTGGCCCAGATCGCCGCTTTCGCCGACCGGCACTACGCGGTGGCGAAGCAGGCCGGGGGCGGACGGACCCGGACCGAGGTGCGGCGCGTCGAGGGCGACGAGCAGGTGCGCGAGCTCGCGCGCATGCTCGCGGGCTCGGCGAGCGAAGCCGGGCTTCGCCACGCGGAGGAGCTTCTCGTGTCGGCGCGCGCGGCGGCCGATGCCGACCGGCCCTTGGCGCAGGGCGCCCGGGATCGGGGAGGGCGGGACGACGCCGACGCGCGCGGGGCGGGCCGTCGCAAGGCGATGCGCGCCGGGGCGGGCCACGGGAGATCATGACCCCTCCCGCGAGGCGAGAGGAGCCCGGCTTGCCTCCGTCCGCCTCGCGGCCGCTTCTGCTCGCGATCGTGGCGGTCCTGCTCGTGCTCGCGGGATTGCGCCTTCCTCCCGGGTACGACTCGCTCCTGTTCGCCGCGCCCGCCCAGCGATCGGAGTCCCGGTACATCGCCGTCGGGCACGGCGCGACCGACCTCGTCTCGCGACGACTCGAGACGGAGGACTTCTTCTCCGGCCGGCGCCGGGGCGGGCGCGTCTATCCTCCCGCGACGTACGCGATGCTCTGGCCGTTCATCGCCTCGGGCAGCCTCGAAGCCGCGCGCTGGATCTGGGCCGCCGTGCTGACCGTCTCGCTCGCCTGGCTCTGTGGGATTTCGGCCCACGCCTCGGGCTTCGCGGATCCGCTCGCGAGGCTCGCGATGGGGCTCGTGCCGCTCGGATGCATCGCGACGTCCTCGGCGCTCGGAACCGGGCAGCTCACGCTTCCCGTCCTCGCGCTCATGACCGCCGCGGTCCTGCGACTCGCCCGGTCTCCGCGGACGAGGGGCGACGACGCGACGACCGCTGCGCTCTTCACCCTCGCATCCGTGAAGCCGACGCTGGTCGCACCGGTCGGCTGGCTGCTGCTCGTCCTGCCCCGCTCGATCGTCCCGGCCGGCCTCGCCGCTTTTTTCTACGCGTCGGTCACGGGGATCGCGTTCGCCCTGCGGGGAAGGATCGGCACTCCTCTCCCGGTCGTGCCGCGTCCTCCCGGGGCCGGGCCCCGTCCCCCGCTCTTCATCGAGGAGAACATGTTCGCGTTCGGTTACGCGAACCTCCAGAACTGGCTCGTCCACCTCGGGATCGGCTTCCCGTGGGTGATCCTGCCCCCGGTGCTCGGGCTCGTGCTGCTGGGCTGGTGGACGTGGCGGCATCGCGACGTCGACCCCTGGCTGCTGCTTGCCGTGGCCTGCCTGGTCGCCCGCCTGTGCTTCTACCATCGTCTCTACGACGACCTGCTCGTGCTGCCGGTGCTGGTCGCGCTCGCGAGGCTCGCCTCGGGGGCGACCGCCCCTTCCCCGGTCGCGGGACCGGTGCAGGTCGCGGACCCGGGCGACGCGACCGCCGAGATCCGGGCGGCGTCGCTCTGGACGCTGGTTGCCGTCGCGGGCTCCCTGCTCGCACCCGCGAGCCTCCCGGTGGCCGCGCGCCACGCGGTGGCGACCGGGGCGTGGGTGGCTGCCCTGGTGCTGCTCGTCCGTGCCCCTGCGCATGCCCCGCCGTTGCAAATCCGGGCCGGCTCGCTTACCCCAAGACTCGATTCGACATCCCCGGGGCCGTAGCTCAGTTGGGAGAGCGCTTGAATGGCATTCAAGAGGTCGAGAGTTCGATTCTCTTCGGCTCCACTCGGGACTCCGCGGGGTTAGCCCGGGATGCGGGCTGATCCCGCGGAGCCGCGCAACCTCGGGCCCGCCGCGGCCGGGCCGTTCCCCCGGGTGCCGGCACGGGAAACGAGCAGCGGTCTGCCCTCTCCCCGGTGGTCGCGCCGCTTTCTCGTCGCGATCGTCGGGGCGCTGGCCCTGCTCGCGGCCCGCCGCCTGTCCGTCGGCTTCGACCACCTCCTGTTCGTGCCCGCCGCCCGACCTTCCACGGGCTTCCAGCGCGCCGTCGGCGAGGGGGCCGTGGACCTGGTGATGCGCCACCTCGAGACGCGGGCCTATTTCGCGCGACGCGGCTCGGCCGTGACCGTCTATCCTCCCGCGGCCTACGTCCTGCTCTGGCCCTTCGTCGCATCGGGCACCGTGTCGGCCGCCCGGTGGGCCTGGGCCGTGGTGCTGGCCGTCTCGCTCGCCTGGATCTGTCGCACGATCGCGCTCGCGTCCGGCTTCCGCGAGCCGCTCGCCCGGCTCGCGTTCGGAATCCTGCCGCTCACGTTTCTCTCGACGACGGCGATGCTTTCCGTCGGCCAGATGACGGCGCCGATTCTCGCGCTCTCGGTCGCGTCGGTGCTGAGGCTCGCCCGCCGGCCAGCGACCCGCCGCGACGACGCGGTCGGCGCGGGACTCTTCGCTCTTGCCGCCGTGAAGCCGTCGATGGTCGCGCCGTTCGGGTGGCTGCTCCTGTTCGTCCCGGGATCCCTCGTGCCGGCCGCCATCGCGGCCGGGGTCCACGGCGGCCTGACGGCGCTGGCCCTCGTGCTGAGACACTTCGGGGCGGGCGTCGTCGGCGTCGCGTCCGCGCGGCCGGAAGCGAGCGTCGTGTCCACGGGCGCTTCGAAGGTCCTGGCGGGCACGGCATCCGTCGCCCCCGGAGTGTCGTCGGCCTGGGACATGGCCAGGATGATCGAGGGGGGCGTCGCGAACCTGCAGAACCTCCTTCTCGATTTCGGCATCGGCGCACCGTGGGTCACGCTGGCGCCGTTCCTCGTAACGGCCGCCCTGGGGCCCTGGGCCTGGCGCCATCGCCGCGACGACGTCTGGATCCTGCTCGGCGTGGCGGGGCTCATCGCCCGCTTCGCCTTCTATCACCGGGTCTACGACGACCTGCTCGTGATTCCCGGGCTGGTCGCGCTCGCGCGGATCGCCTCCGGCGCGATCGAGCGACCGGGCGGAGCGGACGCGGAGGGCTCGCCCGGCGTCGCGCACGCGGCGCTCGCGATCCTCGTCGCGTCGGCGATCGGCCTGCTCCTGCCGCGCGACTTCCCCCCGTCCGAGGTGAGGCTCCGGCTGAACGCCTGTGCATGGGCCGCGGCCCTCGCCCTGCTCCTGCAGGTCGTCCGGCCGGGCGGGGTCGCAGCGGCTCCGGTCGCCGCTCCCGAATCGGAATGAGGGACTCGGAAGGCGTGGTGATCGGCCGCGCACCCGGAGGCGACGCGAGGCCGCGGGTGCTTTTCGTCGTCCCGCGCGTGATCGAGGCGGGCGGCGGCTCGGAGCGACACCTGCGCGAGATCGCGGTCCGTCTCGCCGCCCGGGAAGACTTCGCCGTCGAGATCGCGACCACCTGCGCGACCAGCGACGCGACCTGGGAGAACGTCCTCCCCGAGGGGCGATCGGTCGTGGACGGCATCGTCGTCCGGCGCTTCGCCACGCGGCCGCCGTCGGCCGCGTCGGTCGGGCGGACCCGGCGACTGCTGTCGCGACCGCGCGCGAGCGCGCTCCTCGACCGCCTCGGCTGGCGGCCCGCAACCGTCGCGAGCCCGGCCCTCGAGGACTTCCTGCGCGCGACGCGACGCGACTGGGACGCCGTGGTCGCGGCTCCTTGCGTCCACGGCACGACGGC
>JAGWVP010000412.1 GCA_018970825.1 bacterium
GAACTGGAGACGGGCGGGGGGGTGCTGCGTGCCCAGCCGGCCAAGGTCCTCGTCCGCTTCGACATGGAGACGGTGCACGACGAGCGCAGGCTCCCGTCCGTCCCGGTGGGAGCGGGGGGCTCGGGCGCGTGGACGGTCTCCCCGGGCGCGGTCGCGGTGGTCGTGCGCGGCCCCCGCGAGACGGTCGAGCGACTGGCACTCGAGGACGGTTCCGTCTACGTCGACGACGAAGGGCGGATGCCCGGCGTCGCGTTCCGGGCGCGGCCG
The DNA here is from genome assembly GCA_018970825.1 of bacterium. GTDB lineage: Bacteria > Desulfobacterota > Binatia > UBA12015 > UBA12015 > REEB422. Next base: position 268 of record JAGWVP010000412.1, read on the forward strand.
CGGGTGCGACTGCCCGACGACGTGGAACTGGTCCGCACGGAGCCGGAAGAGGTGTCGGTGCAGCCGGTCCGGCCGCCGGGCGCCCGGGTGGAGAGACGACCGTGAGCGAAGGCGCGAGAAAGCGGCGGCTGTTCGGAACCGACGGCGTGCGGGGCGTCGCCAACGAGGAGCCGATGACCTCGGAGACGGCGTTGCGGCTCGGCCGCGCGATCGCGCACGTCTTCAAGTCGAGCCCGAGGCGCCACAAGGTGCTGATCGGCAAGGACACCCGGGTCTCCGGCTACATGCTGGAGACGGCGATGGCCTCGGGCGTCTGCTCGATGGGCGTCGACGTGCTGCTGGTCGGCCCCATGCCGACTCCCGGAATCGCGTTCCTCACGCGCAGCCTGCGCGCCGACGCCGGGGTCGTGATCTCGGCGTCGCACAATCCCTTCCAGGACAACGGCATCAAGTTCTTCGCCGCCAACGGCTTCAAGCTGCCCGACGAGGTCGAGGCGGACATCGAGGACCTGGTGTTCGCGGGATCCATCGACCACCTGCGCCCGACGGCCTCGGAGGTCGGCAAGGCCTTCCGCGTCGACGACGCCCTCGGGCGCTACAACGTCTTCGCGAAGAACAGCTTTCCGCGGCACCTGGCGCTCGACGGCATGAAGGTCGTCGTCGACGCCGCCAACGGCGCCGGCTACCGCGTGGCTCCCGAGGTGATCGAGGAACTCGGCGCGAAGGTGACGACGCTCGGTTGCGATCCCGACGGCGAGAACATCAACCGCGACTGCGGGGCGCTCCATCCGGAGGGCCTGAGGGCGCGGGTGAAGGAGACCGGCGCGCAGGTCGGCATCGCGCTCGACGGCGACGCCGACCGCTGCCTCCTCGTGGACGAGCGCGGCGAGGTCGTCGACGGCGACCAGATCCTCGCGATCGCGGCGCGCGAACTGCTGCGCGGCGAGGCGCTCGCGAAGCGCACGGTGGTCGCGACGGTGATGTCGAACCTCGGCCTCGAGATCGCGCTCCGCGAGCTCGGATGCGAGCTCCTGCGGACGCCGGTCGGCGACCGTTACGTGGTCGAAACGATGGTTCGCCACGGTCTGAACCTCGGCGGCGAGCAGTCGGGCCACGTGCTCTTCCTCGACCACAACACGACCGGGGACGGCCTCGTCACCGCGCTCGCGATCCTCGCGATCATGGCGGAGACCGGGCGCCCGCTCTCCGAGCTGTCCGGGGCGATGACGCGCTACCCGCAGGTTCTCGTGAACGTCCGCGTGCGCGAGCGTCGCGACTTCGCCCGGGAGCCCGCGGTCGCGGGCGCGCTCGCCGACGTCGAGTCGGCCCTCGGCGGCCGCGGGCGCGTGCTCCTGCGTGCCTCGGGCACCGAGCCGCTCTATCGCGTGATGGTCGAGGGCGAGGACGAGGCCGAGGTGAAGCGCTTCGCGGAGGCGATCGCGGACACGATCCGCGCGGCCGACGCGTCGTGAGCGCGGCCGGCGTCGGGCGGCGCGTGCTGCTCGGCGTGAACGTCGACCACGTGGCGACGCTCCGGCAGGCCCGGGGCACGACGTTCCCCGACCCGGTCGAGGCGGCCCGCCTGGCCCTCGAGGCCGGCGCCGACGGCATCACCGTGCACCTTCGCGAGGATCGGCGGCACGTGCAGGAGCACGACGTGGAGCGCCTGCGATCGCTGCCCGGGTGCAAACTCAACCTCGAGATGGCGGCGACCCCGGCGATGGTCGATTTCGCCTGCGCGGTCGCTCCCGACGACGTGTGCATCGTCCCCGAGCGACGTGCCGAGCTCACCACCGAGGGCGGACTCGCGGTCGCGGGGCACGAGGGGGTGCTGTCGCCTCTCGTCGGCCGGCTCGTCGCATCGGGCGTCCGGGTGAGTCTCTTCATCGACCCGGACCCGCGCCAGATCGAGGCTTCTCGCGCCGTGGGCGCGGGGGTGGTCGAGTTGCACACCGGGCGCTGGTGCGACGCGTCCGGGGCGACGGCGGACGCGGAGCTCGCCGCGCTCCGCGCGGGTGCGACCGCGGCCGCGTCCCGGGGGCTCGTCGTGAACGCGGGCCACGGCCTCACGACGACCAACGTGGGCCCGGTGGCTCTCCTTCCCGGGATGAACGAGCTCAACATCGGCCACTCGATCGTCGCGCGTTCGGTCTTCGTCGGGATCGCCGGGGCGGTCCGGGAGATGCGGCGCGCGATCGACCGCGCCCTCGAAGGTGCCTGAGCCGATGGAGCCGACCGGCCCGGCCGGGAGAGAGGGCGTCCCGGTCGTGACGACCGCGCAGGCGCGCGAGGTCGACCGGCGGACGATCGAGCTCGGTACCCCCGGGCTGGAACTCATGGAGCGGGCGGGTCGCGGGATCGCGGCCGAGATCCTGGGTCCGCTCCGGCCGTGCGCCCTCCGCGGGGTGGTCGTCGTGTCGGGGCGAGGCAACAACGGCGGGGACGGCTTCGTCGTCGCCCGCCTGCTCGCCGCCGCGGGTCTTCCGGTCGAGGCCTGGCTGGTCGGTGCACGCGACCGGGTCTCCGGAGACGCGCGGACGAATCTCGAGCGCTGGCTCGCGGCGGGCGGCCGTCTCGAGGACCTGGGCGATGCGGACGATCCCGTCGATCTCGCCGCGCGACTCCGTCGCGCGGGAGTCGTGGTGGACGCGATCTTCGGCACGGGCCTGAACGCCCCCGTCGTGGGGCCGGCCTCGCGCGTGGTCGCGGCGATCGCGCTCGCGCGAACCCCGGGGCCGTCGCTCGCCGGCGCGGGCTCGTCGCCGGTCGTGCTGTCGGTCGATCTGCCCTCGGGGCTCGACGGCGACACCGGCGAGCCGTGGGGGGCCGCGGTGCCCGCGGACGTGACGGTCGCGCTCGGCGGTCCGAAGCTCGGGCTCGTGCTCCCGGCGGCCCGGCCCTTCGTCGGGCGCCGGGTCGACGTCGACATCGGCCTCGCGCCGGCGTCGCTCGCCGCGATCGCGCCGCTCGCGCGGGCGGCCACGCGCGAGATGGCCGCGTCCATGCTGCCCGCGCGGCCCGTGTCGGGCCACAAGGGGTCGCACGGCCACGTCGTCGTCGTGGCCGGGTCCGAAGGCAAGGGAGGAGCCGCGGCGCTGGCCGGCCGCGGCGCGATCCGGGGCGGCGCGGGTCTCGTCACCGTCGCGACTCCGCGTGCCGTGCGCGATCTCGTCGCGGGGCTCCTGCCGGAGGCGATGACCGAGAGCTGGCCCGCGGGCGACGCGGGCTGGCAGGCGATCCTCTCGGGTCGTGACGCGATCGTCTGCGGCCCGGGTCTCGGACGGGACGCGGAAGCAGGCGCGCTCGCCCGTCGGCTCGCGCGCGAGGCCGCGCTGCCGGTCGTGCTCGACGCCGACGCGCTCAACGCGATCGCGGACGAACCTGCCATCCTCCGGTCGGCCCCGGCCCCGCG
>JAGWVP010000413.1 GCA_018970825.1 bacterium
GGTGCGCAAGCGCCCGGGCATGTACATCGGCTCCACCGGGCCCCGCGGTCTGCATCACCTCGTCTACGAGGTGGTCGACAACTCGGTCGACGAGGCCCTCGCGGGCTGGTGCACGCAGGTCGGGGTGACGATCCACATCGACGGCACCGTGACCGTCGTCGACGACGGGCGCGGCATCCCGGTCGACATCCACCCGACCGAGGGCATCTCCGCCGCCGAAGTCGTGCTGACGAAGCTCCACGCCGGCGGCAAGTTCGACAAGCAGTCCTACAAGGTGTCCGGAGGACTCCACGGCGTCGGCATCTCGGTCGTGAATGCGCTCTCCGAGCACCTCGAGATGGAGATCTGGCGCGAAGGCCACGTCCACTTCCAGCGTTACGCGCGCGGCGCCCCGGAGAAGCCGCTCGAGCGCATGGGTCCGACCCAGAGCCGCGGCACGCAGATCACCTTCAAGCCCGACCCGCTCATCTTCCCGTCGACCGACTTCAGTTTCGACATCCTCTCGCAGAGGCTTCGCGAACTCGCGTTCCTGAACCGGGGCCTGCGGATCACGATCGAGGACAAGCGCAGCGGGCGGTCCCACGAGTTCCACTACCCGGGCGGCATCGTGTCCTTCGTCGAGCACCTGGGCACGACCAAGACCCCGATCCACCCCGACGCGATCTTCATCGAGGGCGAGCGCGAGGGCGTCGCGATCGAGATCGCGATGCAGTGGAACGAGACCTACACCGAGACGATCTACAGTTTCGCCAACAACATCAACACGCACGAGGGCGGCACCCACCTCTCCGGCTTCAAGGCTGCGCTCACCCGCACGGTGAACGCCTACGGTTCCTCCTCCGGGCTGCTGAAGAAGGACGGCGACGCGCTCGAGGGAGACGACATCCGCGAGGGGCTGACGGCCGTCATCGCGGTCAAGGTCCCCGAGCCGCAGTTCGAGGGGCAGACGAAGACCAAGCTCGGCAACAGCGAGGTGAAGGGCCTCGTCGAGGCTCTCGTGAACGAGAGGCTCGGCTCCTACTTCGAGGAGCACCCGGCGGAGGCGAGAAAGATCGCCTCGAAGGGCATCGAGGCGGCCCGGGTACGCGAGGCCACCCGCAAGGCGAAGGAGCTCGCGCGACGCAAGGGCGCGCTCGACTCGGGATCGCTTCCGGGCAAGCTCGCCGACTGCCAGGAGCGCGACCCGAAGCTCTCCGAACTCTTCATCGTCGAGGGCGACTCCGCGGGCGGCTCGGCCAAGCAGGGCCGTGACCGTCGCAACCAGGCGATCCTTCCCCTCCGGGGCAAGATCCTGAACGTCGAGAAGGCGCGCTTCGACAAGATGCTCTCGTCGCAGGAGATCCGACTGCTCATCACCGCGCTCGGCATGGGCATCGGGCGGGACGACAAGGACCTCTCGAAGCTACGCTACCACACGCTCATCATCATGACCGACGCCGACGTCGACGGCAGCCACATCCGCACGCTGTTGCTCACGTTCTTCTACCGGCAGTTCCCGGAACTCATCGAGGGCGGTCACGTGCTCATCGCGCAGCCGCCGCTTTACAAGGTGAAGCGCGGCAAGACGGAGCAGTACCTGCGAGACGAGGCCGCGCTCGACGCGTTCCTCGTGCAGTCGGGCAGCGAGCAGGCGTCGGTGGTGGGCACCGGGAGCTCGGTCGAACTGTCCGGGGAGGCGCTCGGCAACGTCCTGCGAAGGTCGGCCGCCCTGGACCGCGTGCTGTCGATCGCCGAGCGCGGGCGCCGCAATCGCGAGGTGGTGCAGGCGGCGGCGATGGACCCCCGGCTCGTCGCGGACGCGTTCCGCGACCGCGCGACCCTCGAGGAGGTCGCGGCCGGCCTGCGCGAGTCGCTCGCGGCGCGCAAGGAGGAACTCGGGGAGGCCACGGTGGCGATCGAGCAGTCGGGGGAGATGCCGGCCCTGGTCGTCCAGCTCCGGCGCAACCCGTCGTCCCCCTCCGAGCGAACCGTCCTCGGCTTCGACTTCTGCACCTCCCCCGAGTTCGAGGAGGTCCGACGCCTCGCCCGCGACCTCTCGGGCGCGGGACGCGCCCCCTTCACGGTCGTGTCGGGCAACGACCGGATCGTCCTGCCGACGCTCGGGGCCGCCGTCCGCCACGTCATGGCCGGGGCGCGCAAGGGCCTCGAGATCCAGCGCTACAAGGGCCTCGGCGAGATGAATCCCGAGCAGCTCTGGGCGACCACGATGGACCCCGAGAAGCGCACGCTGCTCCAGGTCCGCGTCGAGGACATGCCCGAGGCGGATCTCATGTTCTCGACGCTCATGGGCGACGAGGTCGAGCCCCGCCGCCGCTTCATCGACGAGCACGCGCTCAACGTGCGCAACCTCGACGTCTGAGCGGGCGGGGGCAGGGAGGAGAGATGGCCGACCCGACGCCGCGCGTCCCGGTGAGCATCGAGGACGAGATGCGCCAGTCCTACATGGACTACGCGATGAGCGTCATCATCGGGCGCGCACTCCCCGACGCCCGGGACGGACTGAAGCCCGTCCACCGCCGGGTTCTCTACGCGATGAACGAACTCGGCGTCGACTGGAACAAGGCCTACAAGAAGTCCGCCCGCATCGTCGGCGACGTGATCGGCAAGTACCACCCGCACGGCGACAACGCCGTCTACGACACGATCGTCCGTCTCGCCCAGGATTTCTCGATGCGCTACCCGCTCGTCGACGGGCAGGGCAATTTCGGATCGATCGACGGCGATTCGCCGGCGGCGATGCGCTACACGGAGATCCGTCTCGCCAGGATCGCGAGCGAGCTCCTCGAGGAGATCGACCGCGAGACCGTCGACTTCGCGCCGAACTACGACGACAGCGAGCGCGAGCCGACCGTCCTGCCGGCGAAGATCCCGAACCTGCTGCTCAACGGCGCGGCCGGAATCGCGGTCGGCATGGCGACGAACGTGCCTCCGCACAACCTGCGCGAGCTCGTCGACGGCTGCGTCGCGCTCATCGACGACCCTTCGCTGGGCCCGCTCGACCTGATGAAGCACATCCCCGGTCCCGACTTCCCGACCGGGGCCTTCATCTGCGGCACGAGCGCGATCCGCGAGGCGTACGCGACCGGTCGCGGCATCCTCCAGATGAGGGCGTCGGCGGAGATCGAGGAGAACGAGAAGACCGGCCGCGCGCGGATCGTCGTCGACGCGATCCCGTACCAGGTCAACAAGGCGCGACTCATCGAGCGGATCGCCGAGCTCGTCAACGAGAAGAAGATCGAGGGCATCTCGGACCTGCGGGACGAGTCCGACCGCACGGGCATGCGTGTCGTGATCGAGCTGAAGCGCGACGCGGCCGCCCAGGTCGTGCTGAACCAGCTCTACAAGCTCACGCCGATGCAGGAGTCCTTCGGCGTGAATCTCCTCGCGATCGTCGAGGGGCGCCCGAAGCTCCTGAACCTGCGCGACGCGCTCGTCGTGTTCCTCGACCACCGTCGCGAGGTCGTCACCCGGCGGACGGTCTTCGACCTGCGCAAGGCCGAGGAGAGGCTCCACGTCCTCGAGGGGCTCCGCATCGCGCTCGACAACCTCGACGCGGTGATCGCGCTCATCCGCGCATCGGCGAACCCGGCCGAGGCGCGCGACGGGCTGATGGCCCGCTTCGGGCTCTCGGAGGTGCAGGCGCAGGCGATCCTCGACATGCGTCTCCAGCG
>JAGWVP010000414.1 GCA_018970825.1 bacterium
CGACCCGCGTGAGCCGTCGCCCCGCATGCGTGCACTCGCCGAGCGGATCGCGCGCGGGGCGCCGCGGATCGATCTCTCGGCGATCGGCCCCGCCGCCCCGGCGGGGCCGATCCGGGGGCCGTCGCGTTCCCGGATCGTGGCGGGGAGTGCCGCGAGCGCGTCGCCGGCTTCCGCGGCCCCCGGCCGCGGGCTATGACCGGGGCCTCGTGCCGTCCGCCGATGCCGTCGCCGAGTCCGGGGCGAGCCCCGCGCCGGAGCGCCCGGCTCCGGTGCCCGGTGCGTCCGTCGCGATCCATGCGGCGTCGTCGCGCACGCCGGGCGGGATCGCGGAGGTCGCGGCGCTCGCGTTCCCGGCGGTCCTGCACACGCTCTCGGACACGGTCATGCAGGTCGTCGACTCGGCGATCGTCGGGCGGCTCGGGGTGGTCGAGCTCGGTGCGATCGGCTTCGCCGGCGTCTGGCTCTGGACGCTGACCTCGGGCTTCGTCGGGACGGCGACCGGCGTCCAGACCTTCGTCGCGCAGGACGTCGGTGCGGGCCGCACCCGGGCGAGCGCGCGCTGGGCCGTGCAGGGGCTCTGGGCGATCGTGCCGGTCGCGGCGATCTTCTTCCTGCTCGTCCGCGCGTCGATCGGCGGCTTCTTCGCCCTGCTCGGTCCCTCGCCCGGGCTGCGCGACGCGGGCACCGCGTACGCGCGTGCGCGCCTGCTCGGCGCACCCGCGATCCCGGTCGCGATCGTCTTCAACTCCTGGTTCCGCGGGCTCGGCGACACGCGCACGCCGCTCGCGGTCGCGGTCGCGGCGAACGTCGTCAACGCACTGCTCTCCTACGGGCTCGTCTACGGGGTCGGCGGCCTGCCGCGCCTCGGCGTGGCCGGCGCGGGGTACGGCGCCTCGGCCGCGATGGTGACGGCGGCGACGCTGCTCGCGTGGCTCTTCGCGCGTCGTCGTGCGTCGCTCCGGAGCGGCGCCGGAGCGGACGCGCACGGCGGGTTCACCCTCGCGCCGGACGGGCGAGCGATCGCCCGCCTCCTGCGCACGAGCGCACCGATCGGCGGGGCCTTCGTCCTCGACATGATCACTTTCGCGCTCTTCACGACGGTGCTCGCCCGCATGGGGGATCGCGCGATGGCCGCGAGCCAGGCGATGATCCAGCTGCTCTCGCTGAGCTTCATGCAGGCGGTGGGCATCGGCATCGCGTCGGCGGCGCTGGTCGGCCGCTACGTGGGCGCCCGCGACCTCGAGGCCGCGCGGCGCAGCCACCGCTCGGCGATCGCCCTCGGGGTCGCGCTCACCGCCTTCGTCGGCGCGCTCTTCCTCGCCGTGCCCGACCTCCTGCTGCGGATCTTCACCGACGACCCGTCGGTGATCGCGATCGGCCGGCCGCTGCTGCGGCTCGGTGCCTTCTTCCAGGTCGCCGACGCGGCCGGCATCGTGACGGCGGGATCGCTGCGGGGCGCGGGCGACACGACCTGGCCGTTCGCCGTGCAGGCCGCGCTCGCGTGGCTCTACCGCCTGCCCGCGGTGTGGCTCGCGGCGGTCTGGATGGGCGGGGGCGTGCAGGGCGCGTGGTGGGCGGAGCTCGGCTACGTGGTGCTGCTCGGCGCGCTGCTGCTCGCGCGCTTCGAGCGCGGCGCCTGGCGCGAGAAGCGCATCTGACCGACCGGGCGCTCGCCGTGTGCGGGGTCCGCGGCGGCGGGGTAGGGATGCGGCCATGGAAGACAAGCCGTCGATCGTCGTCACCGGGGCCGGCTCGGGCATCGGGCGCGCCCTTGCCCGCGAGTGGGCGCGGCGCGGGCATGCCCTCGGGCTGACCGGCCGCCGCATCGAGATCCTCGAGGAGGTCCGTGCCGAGATCGCGGCCGATCCCGCGGCGAAGACGGGAGACGGCCGGCCGGTGCGGGTCGAGGTCGCGGCGCTCGACGTGCGCGATCCCGAGGCCGTCCGCCGCGTGATCGGCGATCTCGCGCAGCGACTCGGCGACGTCGGCATCGTCGTCGCCAACGCCGGCATCGGCAGCGAGCGCCGCTGCGGCGACGGGCGCTTCGACAAGGACGAGGACATCATCCGCACGAACGTGATCGGGGCGATGGCGACCGTGGACGCGGCGGTCGCGCTCTTCCGCCGCGCGGGGCGCGGGCAGGTCGTCGGGGTCTCGTCGGTCGCCGCCTTTCGCGGGCTCCCGGGAAGTGCCGCCTACAGCGCGTCCAAGGCCGCGATCTCGACCTACCTCGAGGGCGTCCGCGCCGAAGTCGAGCCCGCCGGCCTCGCGGTCACGACCATCTCCCCCGGCTACATCGACACGCCGATCAACCAGTCCATGAAGTCGCGGCCGTTCCTCATCACCCCCGAGGAGGGTGCACGCCAGATCGCGGACCTGGTCGAGCGCAAGGTGCGCCACTCGACGGTGCCGGTGCTGCCGTGGGGCGCGGTCGGTACCTTCATGCGCATCCTGCCCGACCCGATCTGGTACCGGGCGATGTCGAGCGGCCCCGCGAAGCGCGCGGCGGAGCGCGACTGAGAGCGGGTCCGACGCGGTACTCGCCGTCCCCGACCGCCGTCGCGACCGGCCTCGTCCTCGCGATCGTCGGCACCCTCGCGACCGCCGCCGCTGCCTCGCTCGCCGCCGTCGCCCCGGCGAGTGCGGGTGCAAGCGCCGCCGCCGATCCGGGCGTGTCCGCCTCGCGCGAGGGCCGGGCCCCCGCCGCGGCGGCGGCGCAGGGTCTCGACGAGCGGCAGCGCGCCGCGGTCGAGGCGGTCGTCGCGTGCGCGCGTCCCGACGGCGGCTGGACCTACGCCTGCGACCCGCCGGGCGGCCCTCACGGGGTCGTGACCGCGATCCTCGTCCGCGCGCGCGCGATCGGGGAGGCGCTCGGGACCGCCGACTGGGACGTGCTCGTGATGCGCAGCCCCGGGACGCCGGCCGCTGGACTGCTCCTGCTCGACGCGTGGTCTCGCGGCGGCGACCCGGGCTGGCTCGAGGTCGCGCGCCGCGCGGGCGACCTGCTGCTCGCGACGCAGCTCGGCTCGGGCGGCTGGGCCTCGGAAATGCCGGTGCGGGGTGCCGGGCTCGCGTGGTGGTTCCGCGCGACGAACCTCTGGACCGCGCTCGACGACGACGTCACCTCGGGCGGCGCGCGCCTCCTGCTCGCGCTCTGGCGCGCGACCGGGGACCCCGCCTACCGCGACGGGGCGCTCCGCGCGCTCGACTTGCTGTGCGCCTCGCAGCGCCCCGACGGCTCGTGGCCGCTCACCTGGCGTCCGCGCTGGGCGACCCGGCTCGCGCCCACCTTCGAGGACCTGCCGAGCACGAACGACGCCGCGACCGCGGCGCCGATCGAGACGCTGGTCGCCGCATGGGAGGCGCTCGGCGAGGCGCGCTTCCTCGAGGCCGCGCGTCGCGGCGGCGAGTGGCTGCTCGCCGCGCGCGGCGCCGCACCGCAGGCGGTGTGGGCACAGCAGTACGACGCGCAAGGCCGTCCGGGTCCGGCGCGCGCCTTCGAGCCGCCGGGCTACGCGGCGTGGGAGTCGCGCGAGATGCTCGACGCCCTGCTGGTCCTCGCGCGCGCGACCGGCGAGTCCCGCTGGTGCGAGCCGGTCGCGGGCGCGGTCGCCTGGTTCCTCGGCTCGCGCATCGGGCCCGGCTGCTGGGCCCGACTGCAG
>JAGWVP010000415.1 GCA_018970825.1 bacterium
CGGGCTGGCTCGGGCGGCTTCTGGGCGTCCAGGCGTCGGTCGTCGCGGGCGGTCTCGCCTGCGCGGCGTCGGCGGCCCTGTTCGCGATCTTCGCACCGGGCCTGCGGGGCTTCCGCCATCGCGTCGAGAGCGGAGACCGCACGGGCGTTTGAGTCCGGCCGCGCGGTGGGGAATCCTGACGGCCGGAGGACCGAACGTGGGCAAGCACCGACGCGGACAGGGCAAGGGCGGCAAGGGCGCGGCCGGCGGGGACGCGGCCTCGGCAGCCGCGGCCAGGAGCGCGGCCGACGGGGGCGATCCAGGCTCGAGGCAGGCCGAGCGCGAGGAGAAGCGACGGCGCAAGGAGGCCGCGAAGGCGGAGAAGGAAAGCCGCAAGCAGGCCGAGCGCGAGGCGAAGCAGCGGCGCAAGGAGGCGGCGCGCGAGGAGAAGCGGCGCGCGAGGGAGGCCGAGCGCGCGGAGAAGGAGCGTCGCAAGGAGGCCAGGCGGCAGGCCGGGCGGGTCGCCGAGACCGGGGACGGAGCGGGGATCGGATCGCCCCGCGCGTCGGTGGTCGCCGAGGAAATGGCGCAGGCGACGGCGGCCGTGGAGCAGTCGCTCGGTGCCGAGCCCGGGCTGCCCGCGGGCGAGGCGGTGCGCTCGTCGAGCGTCGCGCGCAAGCGCGGCATCCCGGCCTCGGCGCTCGAGCGAAGGGACTCGAGTGCGGGTGCGCACGGGTCCTCGGAGGTCGAGGTCCGCGCGCGCCGCGGCCGGCACGAGCACGTCGACCTGTTCGACGCCTTCGAGTCGATCCACTGGCGCGAGTTCAAGATCCTCCTGAAGCCCGAGGACTTTTCCGACGACGTCGCGAACGACGTGTCCGACTACTGGCGCCTCGCCCGTCGCGTGGCCGGCCAGCTCGACCTCGCGATTCGGCGCAACCGCGAGGAATCGAAACCGCGCCTGCGCGAGATCGTCTTTCTCGACACCCCGGGCTCCGACTTCTACCGCAACTCGTTCATGCTCCGCGTGCGTCGGGAGATCCTGGCCGACGGCCCTGCGAAGGAGTACGAGCTCACGCTCAAGTTCCGCGATCCCGACGTCGGGCGTGCCTTCGGGGTCGACCCGAGGCCGGCGCCGGGCGTGTCCGGCGTGATGAAGTTCAAGGAGGAGATCCTCCTCGTCTCGAGCGCGCTCGGCGGGATGCGCAGCATCTTCTCCCACACCTGCCAGTTGAAGGCGCACCGTGGTCCACTGCCCGCGACGTTCGCCGACTGCCTGGCGATCTTCCCGATGCTGGCCTGCCTGAAGCTCGCCCCGGAGACGCCGATCGCGCCCGCCGTCGACACGCGGGTCGAGGAAGTCCTCTACGATCTCGGCGAGATCTGCTTCCGCGGATCCAAGACGGCGAAGGTCGACATGGCGATCTGGCGCAACGCCGAGACCGGGAAGATCCTGATCGGCGAGTTCGCCTACGAGACCCACTTCCGCCACTACGGGCGCCTGAACCCGGTGCCGAAGCTGCGCTCCGAGCGCCTCTACCGGCTGCTGCAGCGCGAGACCGGCGCATGGGTCGAACTCGGCAACACGAAGACGTGGATCTACTACGGCCTCTCCGGTCGCAAGGTCCACGATGAGTGAGGCCGCGCCCCCGGCGGAGCGGATCGGGCTCGCCCGGATCTTCAAGGCCTTCTTCGTGCTCGGCGCGACGAGCTTCGGCGGAGGCGTGGTCGCCTACCTGCGCGAGGCCCTCGTCGTGCGCGAGCGCTGGCTCGACGACCGGACCTTCGTCGAGGGGCTCGAACTCGCCCAGATGCTGCCGGGCCTGAACGCGACGAACATGAGCGTCTACGTCGGCGAGCGCCTTCGCGGCGCGCCGGGCGCCCTCGTCGCCTGCCTCGGGATGATGCTGCCGGGCACGATCGTCGTGATGACGCTCGGCGTGCTGCTCGCCGAGAACGCGAAGGCCTGGGACGTCTCCTCGGTCCTGCTCGGGGTGGGCTCGGCCGCGGTCGGCCTGCTCCTGCAGACGACCTGGCGGCTCGCGAAGCCGGTGATCCTCGACGCCTTCGACGTCGCGATCGCGGCCGCGACCTTCGCCGGCGTGTCGCTGCTGCGACTGCCGCTGCCGCTCGTGCTGCTCGTGATCGCGCCGATCGCGATCGGATGCCGCCGCCCGCGCGGCGCGACGCCGACCGGTGCGGGCGCCGCGACGACGGCGGGCGACGGGGATGCCGGGGGCCACTCCTGATGCTGCTCCTCCACGTGCTCGGCGTCTTCTCGATGCTCTCGCTGCTCGCGATCGGCGGTGGTGCCGCCGTACTGCCCGAGATGAAGTCGTGGACCGTCGGCGCGGCGCCGTGGATCACCGACGCGCAGTTCGGCCAGATCTACAGCCTGGGACAGCTCGCGCCGGGCCCGAACATGCTCATGGTGGCCGTGATCGGCTACCACGTCGCGAGCTGGGCGGGTGCCGCGATGGCCCTGCTCGGCTTCTTCGTACCCTCGGGGCTCCTCGCCTTCGCGGCCGGGCAGGCCTGGGACCGCTTCGCCGCGAACCCCTGGCGGGAGGCGGTCGCCCGGGGCCTGGGCCCGATGACGATCGGGCTGATCCTCGCCGGGGCGATCTCGATCGAGCGCGCCGTCATGCAGGGCGGGGGCCCGCTGCCGTACGCGATCGCCGCGGCGGTGATCGCGATCCTCGCGACGACGAGGGTGAACCCGTTCTTCCTGATCGCGGGAGGCGGGCTCGCGACCTGGCTCGCCCGGCAGGCCGGGATCCTCTGAAGTGGAGGGGGCGCCGGTGTCGCCCGCCCGCACGGGTGCGCGGGCCGCGACCGCGCTCTTCGCCCTCGCCGCGACGGCCCTCGCGCTGCTGTTCTACCGCGAGGAGATCTTCGGCGGCCGCGTCGCCGTCTTCCGCGACCAGTACACGATCCTGCTGGCACTCGACTGGACGGTCCGCGAGCTCTCGCGGGTCGACCCGTTCCCGCAGTGGAATCCCTTCGAGGTGCTCGGAAAGCCGCTCGCGGCCGACCCGCTGGCCGGGTTGCTCTACCCGCCCGCGTGGGCCTCGCGCGCGTTGCCGTTCCCGGCCGGCGCCGCGGCGTCGACCGCGTTCCACCACGCGGTCGCGGCGAGCGGGGCCTTCGCCCTCGCGCGCCGTCGCGGCGGGTCGGTCGCGGCGGCGGCGCTCGGCGGCGTGCTGTTCGGTTTCGGCGGTGCGCTCGTCTCCGCCGACAACATGCGCAACGTGCTCCAGTCGGCCGCCTGGATGCCCTGGGCGCTCGCCGGGTTCGACGCGTTCTGCGCGCACGGCGGGACCACGGCCCTCGTGGGGACGTCCGTCGCCCTCGCGCTCACGCTGCTCGGCGGCCTGCCCGAGGTCTTCGCCTTCGAGCAGGTGCTGTTCGCGGCGATCGCGGTGGAGCGGGCCGGCCGCGACGCCGCCGTGCTGCGCCGTGCCGCCGCGGGGGTGCTCGCGGTCGACCTGCTCGGCTGCGGGCTCGCGGCGTGCCTGCTCGTGCCGGCCGGCGAGGTCGTGCTGCGTTCGTCGCGCGCGGGCGGACTCTCGGCCGCCGCGGCCTCGGAGATGTCGCTCTCCCCGGCGGGGCTCCTCGCCTTCCTCCTGCCCCGCCACTACGTGGCAGCCGACGGCACCTTCCACGAGACCGCGGCCCTGCT
>JAGWVP010000416.1 GCA_018970825.1 bacterium
CCCGGGAAGCCGTCGCGCTCCTCGACGTCGAGACCCTTGTCGCGAAGCATCGCGACGAAGGACTCGTAGTGGCGGGCGAATCCGAACTCGTCGTCGCGACCGACGTCGAGGTAGAATCGCTGGCTCGCGACCTGCCCGGCCGACCGTGCCCGGAGCCGCGTCGCGGGGTCCGCGGCGAGCCAGCGCGCGACGTCCGGGTCGCGGTCGAAGGCGCCGTTGCCCTCCCCGAAGTCGCCGGATCCGGGGACCCCGTCGAGCCCCGTGTCCGTGAAGCCCTCGCCGTCCCCGGGCTCGTACTCGCCGTCGCCGTCTCGGTCGTCGAAGGGCTCGTGGAAGTTTCGCACGAGCCCGTCGCCCACGTCGTAGACGCGGTCGCCGTCGAGGTCCGCGAGCCGCCGTCCGCCGACGTCGACGCCCGTGGCACCGTTCGCGATCCGGCCGAGGGTCCCGCCGGCGAGCAGCAGGACGTCGGCCGGGGTGTCCGGCGCCTCGCCTTCCTGCCGCAGTCCGTCGTCGTTCGGGTCGCCGCCGTCGAGGAAGCCGCGCGGTTCGGCCGGGACCGAGAACGTCCCGAGCTCGTCGTCGCGCCGGACTCTCGCCGGTTCCGAGTCCGAGGCGAGGTAGCGACGCGCCGGATCGGGGTGGTGCAGGAAGGGATTGCCGAACGCGATCGCGAGGTCCTTCACGAGCGAGAGCCGCGTGCCGCGGTCGGGGTAGGGCAGTTGGTGGTCGAAGGTGATCGCGTCGCCCGGGACGAACGGGATCCGCGTCTCGGGAGCGACGAGCAGGGCGCCCGAGAGGTCGTCGAGCGCGATCCGCAAGTCGATCGGCCCGCCGAGCGCGCCGATCGTGCCGAAGAGTTCCGGTTGGCGCGTGCCGATCGCCATCGCACCGTAGGCGCCCATCGACACGCCCGCGATCGCGCGGTGGGCTCGCCCCGGCGCGGGGGTCGGGGAGGGAAGCGGGCCGCAGGTCTCGAAGAACGAGGCCGGCACGTCGACCGAGCCGATCGACGTCCAGCGAGCGTCGCAGGGGCAGGTGGAGCAGGCGTCCGCACCCCGGCACTCCGCGGTCAGCCCGCCCTCCCGGTCGATCGCACGGACGTCGCAGACGACGAACGACGGCGGTCCGCCGTCGAACGGGAAGACGTTGCCGGTGATCCTCGCGTCCCGGGCGTCCCAGGTCATCGCCCAGCGTGCGCCGTTCACGTCCTTGCTGACGAGCGCGTAGCCGCGATCGGCCTGGAAGCCGGACTCCCTCGCGCGGGCGGGGGCCGGGAGCGCAGTCCACGCGAGGAGGCAGGCGAGACTCACCCACGGGGTGCCGGGCCTGCCGGTCCGGGTCCTTGCGCGAGCCTTCATGGACGCCACACTAGGTCGAGGGCGGTCGGCCGCCTAGTCGAAATCTCGCGACCACCGGATTCCCGGCGGCGCACACCCGCGATCCGGCGATGCTCGAGCGGCGGAGGGGAAGGTCCCCGTCCACCGGCCGATGGATTCGCCCCGGACCGCAAGGAGCAGGAGAACGATGGCGAACAAGACGACCTTCACCCCCGACGAGTGGAACACGATCCGCGACGCGGCCCACCTCTCCGCGATGGCGGTCACCGTTTCCGGCGCGAGCGGAATCGTGGGTACCCTCAAGGAGACCTTCGCGATGGCGTCCTCGCTCGTCGAGGGCATGAAGAGCGACAGCGAGCTCGTGCGCTCGATCTGCGCGAAGGAGGAAGTGAAGGAAGCCCAGCAGTCGCTCCGCGCGCATGCCCAGGAGATGCAGGGCACCGAGGTCTCCGCGATCAAGTCGAAGCTCCAGGGGCTCGCGGTCGACCGGGTGAAGGCCGCCGTCGCCATCCTCGCGGCAAAGAGCCCGCAGGATCTCGCGGCCTACCGCACGTTCGTCGCCGGGGTCGGCCGCAAGATCGCCCAGGCGGCGAGCGAGGGCGGGTTCCTCGGGCTCGGCGGCGAGCGCGTGAGCGCCGACGAGAAGCAGATGCTCGCCCAACTCGACGGGGCTCTCGGCCAGGCCTGAGTCGAACCGAGCGGTCGACCGGAGGGCGCCTCGACCCGTGCGCGGGCGGGCGCCCTTTTTTTCGACCCCTGTCGACCGGCATTGCCTCGCGCCGCGGCTCCGGCCTATCGTCCGCGGCGCGGGGAACGGAGGCCCGGGGCCGGGCCCGACCCGCGTCGGAGGATGGGATGATGCGCGCGCTGCTCCTCGGGGGGCTCCTCGGACTCGCGGCCTGCTCGGAGGTATCGAGCGGAGGGCCGGTCGCGCCGGGAGCCGAGACCGCTACCGTCACCCACGACTTCGGCGAATTCCCGCTCGAGGCCGCGGAAGAGGTGTCTTCGAAGTGCGTCCAGTGGACGCTCGGCAACGACGCCCCGATCTACGTGAACAGCGTCACGCTGAGCAACCGCGGTGCCTACCATCACTCGAACTGGTTCGTCGTTCCCGAGGACAAATACCCCGGCCCCGACGGCTATTTCCGCTGCAGCTCCCGCGGCTTCGACGAGATCGGATCGGCGGTGGCCGGAACCGTCATCTTCGCGCAGTCGACGCAGTCGCAGATCGAGGAGCAGAAGTTCGCGGCCGGTGCGGTCATCAAGGTCCCTCCGCACCACAAGGTGGTCGCCGGCGTGCATATGCTGAACCCGACGGCGCGGCCGATGACCACCGAGCTCCGGATGTCGCTCGGCCTCGTCCACCCGCGCGACGTGAAGGTCGTGCTCGCGCCGTTCCGCTTGAGCTACGTCGACCTGCACATTCCCGCCCGGTCCGAGGCGCACTTCACGACCGACTGCGATCTCGCCGCCGCCTACGAGGAACTCGCGGGCAAGCCCTTCGACATCAAGCTCTACTGGGTGCTGCCCCACTACCACTACCTCGGCAACTACTTCCGGGTGTCGGTGATCGGCGGCCCGCGCGACGGCGAGGTCATCCACGGCATCGACACCTTCAACGCCGAGGCGAACGGCAAGGCGCTCGACCCGCCGCTCGACCTGGCCGGCGCCCGCGGGCTGCGCCTCACCTGCGGCTTCGGCAATCCCCGCGACGTCGAGGTCGGCTGGGGGATCGGCGACCAGGAGATGTGCGTCATGCTGGGCTTCGCCGACTCGGCCGTCCTGATGGACGGCTCCGGCGGGTCGAACCGCGTGGTGGGCGTCGAGAACGGGATCGTTCAAAACGTCGGGACCTGCGGCAGGATCGGCATCCCCAAGAACGAGGCCCAGACCATGCCGTCGGCGGCCGAGGTCGCGGCCCCGCTCTACGTGCCGGCTTCCGACGCGGGCGGCGACCTCGCCCCGGCGATCGAATGCGCCGACGATCCGGGCGGGATCCTTCCCGAGCCGCCGATCACCCTCTCGAGCATCGATGCGACGGTCTTCCGGGGCACCTGCACCTTCTCCGCCTGCCACGACTCGCAGGCCCCCGCGGCCGGCCTCGACCTGTCGCGGAACCTGCACGCGAACCTGATCGAGCATCAGGTCGTCATGGCGCGGACGTCGATGCCGCTCGTCCGTCCCGGCGACCCCGACGGCAGCTGGCTCGTGGAGCTCCTTTCGAAGTGCGAGCCCGTCGACGACGCGGGCACCGTGCATGCTCACATGCCGCGCAATGCCCCGACGCTGCTCGACCCGGCCGTGGTGACGAAGAT
>JAGWVP010000417.1 GCA_018970825.1 bacterium
GGCGCTCGGCCCTCTTCGAGGTCCTCGACGCCGACGCGACGCCCGATCCCTCTCTCTACGCGGACCAGTTGCTGCCGACCTCGAACCTGGGACCCAACTCCGGTTACGGCTACCTCGAGGTGCGCGACGGGACGACGCTCTCGGTGCAGGTGGTGCTGCCCGGCCCACCGGACCAGGGCCCCTACCCGACGGTGGTCGAGTACTCGGGCTACGACCCGTCGAGCCCGAACACCGGACAGCCCCAGTACAAGCTGCTCGCACCGGGGCTCGGCATCGCCTGGGTGGGGGTCAACATCCGCGACACGGGCTGCTCGGGCGGCGCGTTCAACTACTTCGAGAACCTGCAGGCCCTCGACGGCTACGACGTGATCGAGACCGTCGCGGCCCAGCCGTGGTCGAACGGGCGGGTCGGCATGGTCGGGATCTCCTACGCCGGGATCAGCCAGCTCTTCGTGGCCCGCACGCGCCCACCTCACCTCGACGCGATCACGCCGGTGTCGGTGATCGACGACACCTGGCGCGGGACGCTCTACCCGGGAGGAATCGGCAACGACGGCTTCGCCCTTTCCTGGGCGAAGCAGCGGGTGGACCAGAACAAGTGGCCGAACCCGAACGCACCGGGGTGGGTCGTCTCCCGCATCTCCGGCGGCGACGAGACCTGCGCCGACAACATGCTGCTGCGCGGCCAGAACGTCGACCTTCTCGACCAGATCGAGAAGCATCCGAATCCCTCGCCCCTGCTCGACCCCGAGTTCGGCTACGACTTCCCCGAGGGGAGCGACTCGCTCGCCCCGGCGGAGTTCGTCGACCGCATCACCGCGCGGGTGTTCATCGCGGGGGCCTGGCAGGACGAGCAGACCGGCGGCCACTGGCCGCTCTTGCTCGATCGCTTCTCGCCCGACACCTTCGTGCGCGTCGTCGGGCAGAACGGCACCCACACCGACGCACTCGACCCGCTCGTCGCGGCCGAGATGATCGAGTTCCTGCAGCTCTACCTGGTCGGCATCGTGCCCGAGGTGCCCGCGGGCACCCGCGCCTTCGTGCCGCTGCTCTGGAGCACCATCAGCGGCATCGGGGGGCTCTCGCTTCCCGACGACCGTTTCGTCGGCATGAGCTACGCCGAGGCGCGCTCCGCCTTCGAGGCCGAGGACCCGGTCCGCATCCTCTGGGAGACCGGCAACGCCGACGGCTTCATCCCGGGCGCGCTCATGCCACGGGCCGAGACGCGCTACTCCGCCTGGCCGATCCCCGAGGTGGAGGCGAAGTCGTGGTACCTCCAGCCCGACGGCCGGCTCCGCGTGCGACGCCCGCGCGCGCCGGGAGGCGAACTCCCGTACGCGCCCGACCCGAAACTGCGGCCGCGCAAGAACTTCAAGTCGGGCAACATCTGGGCGGCGACCCCGACCTACGACTGGCGCCAAGTCGTCGACGGTGCCTCGCTCGCCTTCCTCTCGAAGCCGCTGCTCGCCCCCGTGTCGATGGCCGGGACCGGCAGCGTCGACCTGTGGATCGCCTCGTCGGCGACCGACGGAGACGTGCAGGTGACGCTCAGCGAGGCCATGCCCGACGGCAACGAGCGCTACGTCCAGAGCGGCTGGCTCAGGCTCAGCCACCGCGCGGTCGTCCCGGAGCGAACGACGTCGCTCTACCCGTTCCACTCGGACGAGGTCGAGGACATGGAGGATCTCGTCCCCGGCGAGCCGGTGCTGGCGCGGGTCGCGATCTTCCCCTTCGCACACCAGTTCCGCGCCGGCAGCCGCATCCGGCTCACGATCCAGGCCCCCGGCGGCGACCGGCCGGAGTGGACCTTCGCCACCCCGGAGACCGGCGGCACGGTCGTGAACCGGATCCTGATGGACCCCGATCACCGCTCGCGGGTCGTCCTCCCGGTCCTGCCCTCGGGCCCGGAACTCGGCGCGACGGCCGCGCCCTGCCCCTCGATCCGCTCGCAGCCCTGCCGGACCTGGTCCTCGCCGGGGACCTGACCCTCAGCCCGTCCGCTCCGGCGACCACGACATCCCGAGCTGCACGATCCGCTGCAGCAGTTCGGGATAATCGAGCCCGGCCTGCTCGGCCGACTCGGCGAAGTCCTCGCCGTAGGCGAGTTGCGGATTCGGGTTCGCCTCGAGCACGAAGGGGCGGCCTTCCGCGTCGAGCCGCATGTCGATGCGCGCGTACCCGTTCAACTGGAGGGCCCGGTAGACGCGCTTGGCGAGTCGCGGGATCGCGAGCGCCGCTCCGTTCGGCAGGTCCTTCGCCGCACTCGTGCTGACGCCGACCTTCTTCTGGTAGGCCGGGCTCCACTTGACCCGCTCGGTCGCGATCCGCGGCGCCTCGTCGGGGAGGTTCTTGAACCCGAGCTCCCAGGTGGGAAAGACCTGCAGGCGGTCGTTGCCGACGATGCCCACGTACAACTCGCGGCCGTCGACGTACTGCTCGGCGATCGCGTGCGTGCCGTGGCGCTCGTGCATGAGCTTCACCCGGGCCGCGAGTTCCTCGTCGTTGTTCACGATCGACGCCTGCGAGATGCCGACCGAGCCCTCCTTGTTGAGCGACTTGACGATCAGGGGAAAGCGCAGCCGCGCGGGTCGCCGGAAGCGCTGGCCCCGCCGGAAGACCGCGAACTCCGGCGTCGGGATGCGGTGCGACGCGAGCAGCATCTTCGAGATCGCCTTGTCGCGGGAGAGCAGCAGCCCGCGCGGATTGCAGCCGGTGTAGGGGACCTGCAGGAGCTCGAGGTAGCTCACGACGTTCTGGTCGTAGATCGGGACGCCGTGGAAGTCCTCGAGCAGGTTGAAGGCGACCTGCGGCTTGCGCTCCTCGATCGCGTCGCGGATCGCGCCGAGGTCGCTGCCGACGCCGAGCGTGTGGACCTCGTGGCCCGCGTTCGCGAGCGTCGCGACCACGTCGTACTCCATCTTCCAGTCGGCGGTCTTGAGCTCGGAGGTGCGCGGGTTCTCGGGCGGCTTCAGCCGTTCGTCGACGAGAGCGAGGATCCGCAGGGGCCGCTTCACAGCGAGTACCTCGGCGGCTTGCTCCGCAGCGCGCTCATCGTGTGCACGGCGAGCATGACCGCGAAGTCGATCTTGGTCTCCTCGTCCCCGTCGACGAGGCGCAGCCGCAGCACCCGGCAGCGCCGCATGATGTCCTCCAGGACCTGGTCGATCGCGTACTGGTAGGCCCCGGTCACGTGGGCGACCCGCTCGCGCACCTCGCGTCGCACCCGGCGCAGGAAGCTCGCCGCGGTCGGGCGGTCGCGCATCTCGGGGGCGTCGGAGAACAGGCGTCGCAGGTCGGTGTCGCGCAGGTCCGGGGCGCCCACCGCGTAGCGCTTGCGCTTCTCGCGGTAGTGCTCGCCGAGCGTGCGGCGAAGCCGCCGGAGCGGATCGATCTCCCGGCGCGAGGTCACGAGCGGCTTGCAGCCGGCGACCCGATCGAACATGAGCTCGTCGACGTACTCGAGCTTGCGGAGCGCGGGCCAGCCCGCGTAGCCGCGCCGCCAGGCCGAGCGCGGCGTGAGCCACACCGCGAAGGTCTCGGCGAAGTCCTCGTCCGGGTGGCTCTGGGCGTACCAGGACTCGAGGTGGAGCACGTGGCTCCGGCTGTACGGGCGCGGTGCGTAGGACTCGGGGTAGGTCTGCGAGG
>JAGWVP010000418.1 GCA_018970825.1 bacterium
CAGCGCGGCCGAGACTGCGGTGAGAAACGCGGCCTTCTTCTGCGTCGCTTCGACGAGGGTGACGCGCAGGTCGGGGCGCGCGATCGCGAGGGGAATCCCCGGCACGCCGCCGCCCGAGCCGATGTCGATGAGCGGCGCCCCCGCGGGCACGTCGTCGAGCAGGGGGACGATCGTGAGGGCGTCGAGGGCGTGGCGCGTCCACGCTTCGAGCGGGTCGGTGATGGCCGTGAGGTTGACCCGCTCGTTCATCGCGAGGAGGCGACCGAGAAAGTCCGCGAGGCGCTCGATCGCGGTGGCGTCGAGGGTGACGCGCAGGTCCGCGAGGCGCGCCTGGAGGTCAGCGGGCGGCGCGAGCGGAGCGGCGTCGGGGAGAGCGAGCGGCGGACGTTCGGGGCGGTTCATCAGAGGGCGCGGACCCTAACAGACCCGCAGCCCCGACGGGTGACTGATGCTTCAGTCTTCTTGCGCGGCGGCGCGGTTCTCGTCGCGCAGCTCGCGCCCGCGTCGCACGGCGGCGTCGCGGTGGTCGTACGCGCGGACGATCTTCGCCACGAGGGGATGGCGCACCACGTCGACGTCGGTGAAGTTCGAGAACGAGATGCCCTCGACGCCCGCGAGGAGCTGGATCGCGTCGGAGAGGCCCGACTTGCGCCCGTCGGGCAGGTCGACCTGCGTCGTGTCGCCCGTGATCACCGCCTTCGAGTCGTACCCGAGGCGCGTGAGGAACATCTTCATCTGCTCGGCCGTGGTGTTCTGCGCCTCGTCGAGGATCACGAACGAGTCGTTGAGCGTGCGACCGCGCATGAACGCGAGGGGCGCCACCTCGATGCCGCCGCGCTGGATGAGGGCCTGGGCCTTGTCCATGTCCATCATGTCGTGCATCGCGTCATAGAGCGGCCGGAGGTAGGGGTTCACCTTCTCCGCGAGGTCGCCCGGCAGGAAGCCGAGACGCTCGCCCGCCTCGACCGCGGGCCGCGTGAGCACGATGCGGGCGACGTCGCCCTTGACGAGCGCCGCCACCGCGACCGCCATCGCGAGGTAGGTCTTGCCGGTGCCGGCGGGGCCGACGCCGAAGACGATGTCGTGGCGGCGGATCGAGTCGATGTAGTGCTTCTGCGCGAGCGACTTGGGCGCGATCGTCCGCTTGTGCGCGGAGATCAGCACCGTGTCGAGGAAGATCTCCTTCAGGTTCGCGCCGTGGTCGCCCGAGAGGATGCGCACCGCGTACTCGACGTCGGACGGGTAGAGCGGGTAGCCCGCCTCGACGAGCCCGCAGAGCTGGCGCAGCGAGCGCGCCGCGAGCTCGGCCGAGACCTCGTCGCCGCGGACGTCGATCCCGCTGCCGCTCACCGAGAGGCGCGCGCCGGTGCCGGCCTCGACGATCTTCAGGTGCTCGTCGTGCTGGCCGAAGAGCGGCGTCATGTGCGACGGGTCGCCGATCTCGACCCGCAGTTCCACCGGCCCCGCCTCCGCCGCCGGGGTCCCCATCAGGCGATCAGCTCGAAGACCCGCTCGAGGGCCTGCGGCAGGCGCGAGGCGTCCGAGCCGCCGGCCTGGGCGAAGTCGGGCCGTCCGCCGCCCTTGCCGCCCACGATCGGGGCGATCTCCTTCACGATCGCACCCGCGTTCACGCGGCCGACCAGGTCCTTCGTCACGGCCGCGAGGAGCAGGACCTTGTCGCCTTCCGCTCCCCCGAGCACGACCACGCCCGACTTCATCCGGTCGCGGAGCTTGTCGGAGAGCTCGCGCAGCGCGCCGGCGTCGATGCCGGGGACCTGTTTCGCGAGCACGCGGACGCCGGCGACCTCGCGCACGCCCTCGAGCAGGTCCTTCGAAGCGTCGGCCGCGAGACGCGACTGGCTGTCGGCGAGCTTCTTCTCGAGGTCGCGTTGGGCGGCGAGCAACTTCTCGATCTTCGCCGCGACCTCGTCCTCGCTGCCGCGCAGCATCTCGGCGACCCCGCGGAGCTCGCGTTCGCGGCGTCGGATCGCGTCGAGGGCGCCGGTCCCGGTGAACGCCTCGATGCGCCGCACCCCGGCCCCGACCGCCGACTCCGAGCGCAGCTTGAAGACGCCGATGTCGCCGGTGCGGGCGACGTGCGTGCCGCCGCAGAGTTCGACCGAGAAGTCGCCCATGCGGAGCACGCGCACCCGGTCCCCGTACTTGTCGCCGAAGAACGCGAGGGCACCCGCGCGGATCGCGTCGTCGTAGGCCATCTCCTCGGCCGAGACCTCCGCGTTCTCCCGGATGCGCGCGTTCACCTCGTCCTCGATCTCGGCGAGGCGCTCCTCCGAGAGGCGGGCGTCGTGGGCGAAGTCGAAGCGGAGCCTCTCGGGCGAGACCATCGAGCCGGCCTGCCGCACCTGCGATCCGACCTGGCGGCGGAGCGCCGCGTGCAGGATGTGGGTCGCCGAGTGGTTGAGGCGCGTCGCCTCGCGCAGCGCCGCGTCGATTTCGAGGATGGCGGGACGGCCCCGGACGACCGCTCCCTTCACGACGCGGCCGCGGTGGACGACGAGCCCCGCGCGCGGACGCTGCGTGTCGACGACCTCGACGAGCGTGCCGTCGGCGAGCGCGATGCGCCCGCGGTCGCCGACCTGTCCGCCCGACTCGCCGTAGAAGGGCGTCTCGGCGGTCACGATCTCGACCTCCTGGCCCTCGGTCGCGATCTCGCGCTCCTCGCCGTCGACGGCGAGCCCCACGATCTCGGACTCGAGCCGCCCGACCCGGTCTCCCGCGAAGCGCGAGGCGGCCTCGGCGAACGCCCCGGCCGTCGCGGTCGCGAAGCGCGCGCCCTCGCGGGCGCGCTTGCGCTGCGCCTCCATCGCCGCGTCGAAGCCCGCCTGCTCCACCGCGAGGCCGCGGTCGCGCAGGATGTCCTCGGTCAGGTCGAACGGGAAGCCGTAGGTGTCGTAGAGCTTGAAGGCGACCTCGCCCGGGAGCGTCGCGCCGCCGCCCGCGCGCAGGCGGGCGACTTCCTCCTCGAGCAGCCCGAGCCCCTTTTCGAGCGTCTCGCCGAAGCGCTCCTCCTCCGCGGTCACCGCGGCGCGGATCCGCTCGCGCGCGGCCGCGAGATCGGGGTAGCCCGAGCCGAGGACCTCGCAGACCGCGTCGGTCACCTCGCCGAGGAAGGGCTCGACCAGCCCGAGCACGCGCCCCTGGCGCGCCGCGCGGCGCAGGAGACGGCGCAACACGTAGCCGCGCCCCTCGTTGGACGGCAGGAGCCCGTCGCCGATCATCACCGCGACCGCGCGCCCATGGTCCGCGATCACGCGGAAGGCGACGTCCTGCTCGTTCATCGTGGCGCCGTAGCGGCGGCCGGAGCGGCGCTCGGCGACCGAGATCATCGGGCGGAGGAGGTCGGTGTCGTAGGTCCCGTCGACTCCCTGGATGATCGAGGTCACGCGCTCGAGCCCCATCCCGGTGTCGACGTGGCGCGCGGGCAGGTCGGAGAGGCGACCGTCGGGCTCGCGATTGTTCTGGATGAAGACGAGGTTCCAGATCTCCATGTAGCGCGCGCAGCCGGAGTTCACGCCGCAGGCGTGACCCGGCGGCTTGTCGCAGGTGCCCTCGCCGCGGTCGATGTGGATCTCCGAGCACGGGCCGCAGGGGCCCGTCTCGCCCATCTCCCAGAAGTTGTCCTTC
>JAGWVP010000419.1 GCA_018970825.1 bacterium
ACGAGGTCGGGATGGTCACGACGACCGACCTGCTCAAGTTCCAGAACGAGGTCACGAACGCCCGGCTGAACGAGAACCTGGCGCTCATCGACTACAACGACTCGCTGACGGAGCTCGAGCGCGCGCAGGGAACCCTGCTCCGCAAGTTCAACGTCGACGTCGAGCCGCGCCAGCCGACGAAGACCCCGTGGTGGGCACTGTTCTGAGCGGAGCCGCCGACGGCGGCGCGGACGACGCGGCCGTCGACACGAGCGGCCTCTCCCGGCGCTTCGGGAGCCTCGACGCGGTGTCCGGGCTCGACCTGCGGGTCGAGCGCGGCCAGATCTTCGGCTTCCTCGGGCCCAACGGCGCAGGCAAGACGACGACGATCAAGATGCTCTGCGGACTGCTCGAGCCGACCGGCGGGTCGGCCCGCGTGGCGGGCTGCGACATCCGTCGCGACCGCGCGGCGATCAAGCGGGCGACCGGCTACATGGCGCAAGCCTTCTCGCTCTATCCCGACCTGACCTCCGAGGAGAACTTCCGCTTCTTCGGCGGCGTCTACGGGATCCAGGGGCGCGAGGCCGACCGCCGGCTCGAGGAGGTGTTCTCCCAGCTCGACATCGAGGGGATCCGGCGCACGGAGGCCGGCGCCCTGTCGGGCGGATGGAAGCAGCGGCTCGCGCTCGCGTGCGCGCTCGTGCACTCGCCCCGCCTCCTGTTCCTCGACGAGCCCACGGCCGGGGTGGACCCGAGCCAGCGGCAGAGGATGTGGGACTTCCTCTACGAGCTCTGCGAGGGAGGCACCTCCCTGTTCGTCACGACGCACTACCTCGACGAGGCCGAGCGCTGCCATTCCGTCGGCTTCATGCTGGGCGGGCGGCTCATCGCGCAGGGGCCGCCCGCGACGCTCCGCGAGCGCCTGCGTCATCGCCTCGTCGGGGCGGAAGTGCAGCGCGTCGTCGAGGCGACGCGCGCGCTGCGCGGCCTGACCGGCGTCTCCGACGTCACGATCCACGGCCACGAACTGCGCGTCCTCTTCGAGGCGCCGGTCGACTGGGAAGCGGCCGCCGGTCGGCTGCACGAGGTCGCCGAGGGCGCCGGAGCGCCCTTGCGGCGGGTCTACCCGCTCGAACCGACCCTGGAAGACCTCTTCATCGGCTACGCGCGGGGACACGCGACGGCGGCCTGATGCGCAACGTCTACCATCTCGCCCTGAAGGAGTTCCTCCACCTCTGGCGCGACCGTCGCACGCTCGTCTTCCTCCTGCTCATGCCGTCGATCATGACGGTGCTCTTCGGCTACGCGATCGGAAACCCGAAGGTCACGGCGCTGCCGACCCGCGTGCTCGATCGCGACGGCGGCCGCATCGGAAGCGAGTACGTCGAGGCGATCGGGGGATCCCTCACCTTCAGGCCCGAGGTCGTCGAGGACGCGACCGAGGACGACGTCGCGCGCGCCGAGGAGGACCTCCGCACCAACCGCCTCGCGGCCTTCGTCGTGCTGCCCGAGGGCCTCACCCGCGACGCGGACGAGGGCCGGCCCGCGAAGGTGCGGGTGGTCGTCGACGCCTCGGACACGTTCGCCGCGCCGGCGATCCTGCGCGAACTCGCGTCGACCACGGTCCAGCAGAACTCCTTCCTCGCGGCGAACCTCCGCGTCCGCGACGGCAAGGCCCGCACCACCGAGGACGGCCTTCACCAGGTCGCGCCGGTCGAGCTCGCCCACGAGCTTCGCTTCAACCCGGACCTGAAGACGCAGAACTTCGTGATGCCGGGCGTGATCGGGCTCATCCTGCAGCTCCTCACCGTCATCGTCATGTCGACCTCGATCGCGCGCGAGCGCGAGCGCGGGACGATGGACCAGCTCGCCGTCACCCCGCTCACCCCCGCCGAGATCTTCGTCGGCAAGCTCCTGCCCTATTTCCTGATCTCGCTCGTCGTGACGGTGAACGTCATGGTCCTCGCGTGGTGGCTCTTCGGCGTCTCGCTCTCGGGCCACCTCCCGGTCGTGGCCGCGCTCGTCGTGTCGTTCATCCTCGGGTCGCTCGGGGTCGGCCAGGTGATCTCGATCGTCTCGCGCAACCAGAGCCAGGCGGTCCAGCTGGCGGTCTTCTTCATCCTGCCGGCCTTCGTGCTGTCGGGCGCGTTCACGCCGATCGAGACGCAGCCGGAGGCGGTTCGCCCGATCGCCTACCTCTTTCCGCTCACGTACTTCTGCCGTGGGTTTCGTGCGGCGCTCCTGCGGCAGGCGACCATGGCCGACCTGCGCGTCGATCTCGCGGCGATGGCTCTCTTCGTGCTGGTCGCCTTCGGCGCCTCGGTCCTGCTGCTGCGGTCGCGGCGCGACTGAGCCGCTCGGCCCCGGGGCCGGGCGGGTCGGCCGGGGAAGGGGTGCCCGGTGCCGATCCCCGCGTCGCGGCGCGGGAGACGGTCGCGCCGGGGACGTCGAGCGAGGCGATCGCGGAGCGCCCGGCGCGCTCCTCAGGCGCGCTTGGAACTGGCGATCAGCGTCATGAACTCGTCGCGCGTCGCCTGGTGGTCCCGGAACACTCCCAGCAGGGCGCTCGTCGAGACGTAGGAGTTCTGCTTCTCCACCCCGCGCATCCGCATGCAGAGGTGTTCGCCCTCGACGACGACGGCCACGCCCTCGGGCTTGAGCACGTCCATGAGCAGGTCGGCGACCTGCTTCGTCATGCGCTCCTGCACCTGCAGCCTGCGGGAGAAGACGTCGACGATGCGCGCGAGCTTCGAGATCCCGACGATCTTGCCCTTCGGGATGTAGGCGATGTGCGCCTTGCCGAAGAACGGCAGCATGTGGTGCTCGCACATCGAGTAGAAGTCGATGTCCTTCATCACGATCATCTCGGAGTATTCCTCGGTGAAGAGGGCCCCCCGGACGATCGCCTCCGGATCCTGCGTGTAGCCGCGGGTCATCTCGCGCAGCGCGCGGGCGACTCGGTCGGGCGTCTTGACGAGCCCTTCGCGCGCGGGGTCCTCCCCGAGCGCCTCGAGCATGGCACGGACGTGGGTCTCCAAACGGCCTCCTACTTCGCGGGCCGCTTCTCGACCTGCTTCACCTTCTGGTAGCGGCGGTAGTCGTAGCCGGTCGCCATGGCGAGCAGCATGGGCTCCATGCCCCCGTCGCGCTCGCGACGAAGCACGCACAGGCGATCGAGGTGGTCCTTGAAGCCGCGCACGGCGGCCCGCTGGTGCTCGGAATCGGGGCCGTCGAGCACCGGGGCGTTCTCCACGCGGCCCTCGGTGATGGCCGCGAGCCCGCGCTGGGCGCCCGGGGTGGCGAGCACCTGGGCGAGACGGGCGACCGTGAGGCGCAGGGCCGAGAAGCGCAACTCGTTCGGGAAGGCGTCCCACTCGGCGAGCGAGAGGGTCCGCATCGACTCGTACCCGGCGATGAGCGACTCGAAGCGCTTGATCTCGTACTTTCCGTCGACGAAGCAGAACGCGTTCACCGCGGTCGCGACGTCGAAGATGAAGCGTCCGCGGAACCCCATCTCGAAGTCGAGGATGCCGACGACCTTGTCGCCCTTGAGCAGCAGGCTGCCCGCGTTCAGCTCGCCGTGGATCACGCCGCGGGGGAGCTTGGTCTCGAGGTAGTTGCCGAGGTACTCGGTCTCCTCGTCCAGCGTGCG
>JAGWVP010000420.1 GCA_018970825.1 bacterium
ACCGCGGCCCCGGATCCGACGGCGCACCAGCGCTCGATCCGGGCGCAGGCGACGCGACGCCGGGCGGGATCGGCGGCGAGTTCGTAGAGGGCGACGGCGCGAGCATAGGCGCGCCCGGCCCGCCGGCTCGCGCCCGCGCGCGGCAGGAGCCGCTCGTAGCGCAGCGCCGGCCACCGACCCCCCGGGTGGCCGACGGCGCTCACCGCGCGGGGGCCCTCGCGACCAGGTCCACGAGCTCCGAGACCGTGAGGATCGCCGTCAGGCCGTCGCCCGGGACGCGCACGCCGAAGGCGTCGTCCACCGCCGAGGCGATCTCGACGAGCGAGAGCGAGTCGAGGTCAGCGATGTCGCACAGGCGGCGGTCGGGACCGACGTCGCTTCTCGGCACGTGCAGCACCTCGGCGACGAGATCCTCGATCTTCCTCGGGTCGATCATGTCTTGCGAGCCTCCAGGACCATGTGATGGCGGGTCTCCGCCGCCTTGCGGACGTGGGCGAACCCCGCGGATGCGAGCACCTCCCGCAGCCGCGCCTCCCCCGCCTGCGCGCCGAGTGCGGCACCGACGTCCTGGGCGAGCGACGCGGGCGTGCAGACCAGCGTGGAAGCCGCGTAGTAGACCCGGCCGATGGGGGTCAGGTTGTCCTCGACCGAGTCCCCGGCCCGGGGCTCGACGACCATCACCGTTCCGTCGTCGGCGAGCGCACGTCGCGCACGTCGGAGCGTGCCCACCGGGTCACCCATGTCGTGCAGGCAGTCGAGGAAGGCGACGAGGTCCCAGTCCGCGGCCGGGAGATCCTTCGCGCCGCGCGTCTCGAAACGACAGCGCCCCGCGAGGCCCGACGTCTCCGCCTCGCGCGTCGCTGCGTCGATCGAATCCGCGTGGTCGTCGAAGCCGACGAACACCGAGGCGGGAAACGCGCGCGCCATGAGCATCGTCGAGACGCCACGCCCGCACCCGACGTCGGCGACCAGGGCCCCGAGCCGGAGCCGATCGGCGACGCCCCGGAGGGCCGGGATCCACGTCCCGGCGAGGTGGGTGACGTAGGCGGGTCGGAAGAAGCGCGCCGTTCCCTCGGGGACTCCCTCGTCGTGCTCGTGCCAGGCGAGTCCCGAGCCCGAGCGGAACGAGTCCTCGAGCCGGTCGACGGCCCGACCGGCCGCGACCGCGAGCTGGAAGCCGCCGAGCATGCAGGCGGTGCCCGACTCTTCCGCGAACACCGCGGCCTGTTCGGGCGAGAGTCCGTAGCGCCCCGAGGCATCGTCGTAGTCGACGTAGAGCGCGGCGGCCTGCGCCCGCAGCCACTCGCGCACGTGACGCTCGGAGGTGCCGGTCGCCCCCGCGAGCTCGACGGAGGTGGACGGGCCGTTCGAGGCCAGCGCGCGGTAGAGCCCGAGACGGTCGCCCAGCACGACGAGCGACGCCGTCATGGCGGCACCCACGTCGCCGAACGCCCTCTCGACGAAGGCCTCGAGCTTCGCCCGATCCACTCTCACGACCCGGTGCGCTCCTCTACGTCCCGGCCTGGTCCGTCCGCCCGAGTCGACGATCGACCCGGTCTCCCGATGATCGAACCCGGCTTTCCGCCGCGTTCACCGGCAACCGACGCCGGGTCCACGCACGACTTTCGGCCAGCGGAGCCCGGTCCGCTCGAACTCCGGAGCGCGGCGGCCCCGGCCCCGCCGGCGGTGGCCGAGTTGACGGCCTGCGATTCCGCTCCTAGGGTCGAAGGGCGAGGTCGGCCCCGGAGCGTCCGAAGCAGGAACCACTTGGCGCACCCCGAGCCTCACGACCCCGTCGCCCACCTGACCCAAGAGCAGTTCGACGAGATCGGCCTCGAACTCGACGCCCTGCGCGAGGAGGTGGTCGCCGATCTCGGTGCCGCCGACGCGGTCTACATCCGACGCGTGGTCCGGGCGGCTCGGGCGAGCTCGGTCGTCGGACGCACGCTCCTCATGTTCGGCTGGGACCCGGTGAGCTTCGTCGTCGGTACGGCGGCGCTCTCGCTCGCGAAGGTGCTCGACAACATGGAGGTCGGGCACAACGTCATGCACGGGCAGTACGACTGGATGAACGACCCGTCGCTCGATTCCCGCACCTTCGAGTGGGACAACGTCTGCGAAGCGTCGCAGTGGCGGCATTATCACAACTTCGAGCACCACACGTTCACGAACGTCCTCGGCAAGGACCGAGACGTCGGTTTCCGCCTGCTGCGGGTGAGCGAGCGGCAGCGCTGGCGCCCGGGCTTCCTCGTCCAGCCCCTCTCGAACGTCCTGCTCGCGCTGTTCTTCCAGTGGGGCGTCGGCATGCACGACCTCGAGGAGATCCGGGTGAAGCCCGGGGGCGGCCGCGACGCGGATCTTGCCGAGAAGAGGGCCGAACTCGCGGGGAAGTGGCGGCAGTTTCGACGCAAGGCGGGGCGGCAGGTCTTCAAGGACTACGTCTTCTTCCCGCTGATCGCGGCCTGGAACGCGCCGCGCGTGCTGCTCGGGAACCTGATCGCGAACGCGCTCCGCAACGTCTGGAGCAACGTCGTGATCTTCTGCGGACACTTCCCGGAGGGGACGCGGGTCTACACGCGGAAGGAAACGAGGTCGGAGTCGAGGGGACAGTGGTACGTCCGCCAGATGCTCGGCTCCGCCAACATCGAGGGCGGCCGCCTCTTCCACGTGCTGTGCGGCCACCTCTCCTTCCAGATCGAGCACCATCTCTTCCCGGACCTGCCGGCGCGCCGCTACCCGGCGATCGCGGAGAAGGTCCGCCGCCTCTGCGCGCGCAACGGGCTCGCCTACAACACGGGATCGCTCGGCGAGCAGTATGGAAGCGTGTTGTCGAGGCTCTGGCGGCTCGCGCTCCCCCCGGCCGGCTGGTTCGGGCGCCGGGGGTTCGGGGACGGCGACGCGGAGGACTCGACGGCGCCGGCCTGAGCCGGTTCGGCCCGGCGGCGAGACCGCCGGTCGAGGCGGTCGCCTGCAGACTCGACGGCGAGCGGCCCCGGAGGCCCGATGCGTTCTCTCCGCGCAGGGAACCCGGGTCCGGGACGGGCGTCCTCCACGCGGGAGCGACGCGGCAGGTTGACAGCGCTTTCGCGCCGCTCCCAGGTTCCGGCCGCGCGGCGGGAGACCGCACGTCGCGCGGAGACGGCCCATGCAGACCCTCACCGCTCCCTTCGTCCGTGGTCGCCGCGACGATCGTCGCGCCGCGTCCCCGGCGCTCGCGCTCCTCGCCTGCACGCTCCTGTTCGCGGCCTGCGGCGGCGATTCGTCTCTGCCGCCCGGGGGCGACGGGCTCGAGGCGAGACCTTCCCGAGTTTCGAGCGAGGATTCCCGGCGTGGCCGGTTCCCGGGACCGTCGCGACCTCCTGGTGGATGGACGACGAAGGACGCCTCTCGGTGGCGCCGCCCGCGGGCGCGGGAGCGGATTCCTTTCGCTACGACCCGTCGCGCGCGAAGACGATCACGCTGCCCGGCGGCGGCACGGGCTGGGATGCCCTCCCCGACTGGGCCTGGGACGCACCTCCCCAGGGCACGGCGCTCGCGTGGGAGACCGAACCGCTCGCGGACACCCTCGTCATGGCGGGCAGCGGCAGTGTCGATCTCTGGCTCTCGTCGACCGCGTCGGACACGGACCT
>JAGWVP010000421.1 GCA_018970825.1 bacterium
CGCGAGGCGCGCGAGCGCAACCCGTCGATCGCCGCCGCCGAGGCGCGTGCGCGCGCGGCGGCCGCGGTCCCGGCCCGGGTCTCCGCGCTCGACGAGCCGACGCTCGGATGGGAGGCGTGGAACTTTCCCGACGGGGTCAAGGTCGGGCAGGCCGACAACAACATCTTCCGCCTGTCCCAGCGCCTGCCGTTCCCCGGCAAGCGCCGCCTCGCGGGCGAGATGGCCGAGCGCGACGCCGACGTCGCACGCGGCGAGGCCGTCGCGGCCCGGCTCGACGTCGACCTCGAGCTCAAGACCGCCTTCGTCGCCTACTGGCAGGCGCATGCGAATGCATCCATCTACGCCCGCGAGCGCGAGATCCTCGAGCGCTTCGCCCGCACCGCCGAGCAGCGCTACGCGACCGGCGAGGTGCCGCAGGCCGACGTGCTGCGCGCGCAGGTCGAGCTCGGACACGCGATCAGTCGCGTGCGCACGGGCGATCTCGCGATCGAGCAGGCGCGCGTGCGCATCAACTCGCTCATGAGCCGTGACCCGGCGACGCCGGTCGGCCCGCCCGAGCCGCCCGGGCACCCGCGCGTCGGCTGGACGGCGGCCGAGCTCGCCTCGCTCGCGCTCGACGCACGCCCCGAGCTCGCGGCACGCGACGCGGCGATCGGGCGCGAGGAGGCCGGCGTGGCGCTCGCCGAGAAGGGCTTCTGGCCCGACTTCGAGGTCGCGGTGAGCCGCTTCGTGAACCACGACCAGCCCGACGGCTTCGGCGCGATGGCCTCGGTCACGCTGCCGTTCGTCCAGCGCGGGAAGGTCGAGGCGGCGGTCGCGGAGGCGAACGCGCGGATCGCGGCGGCGCGCGCCGACCGGCGCGCCCTGGAGGACCGGATCCGGCGCTCGATCGAGGACCTCCTGCTGCGCGCGCGCACCGACGTGCTGCAGCACGACGTCTTCCTCGACACCCACATCCCTCAGGCCGAGCAGTCGCTGCGCGTGACCGAGGCGGCGTGGGTCACGGGCGCGGTCGACCTGATGGCCTTCCTCGACACGGTGCGCGCGATCGAGCAGGCGCACCTGGAGCACGTCGCGACCCAGGCCGAGTTCGAGACGACCTGGGCCGAGATCGAGCGCACGGTCGGCCGCGACCTGCCGCGCGTGCCCGGCGAGGAGCTCGACGCGGACGCGGCGATCGCGCGCGCGCGTGCCGCGTCCGCGGCCACCGCCGAGGCACGCGGCGCCGCCGCGAAGGGAGGCCGGCCGTGAGGCGTGCGCTGCCCTGGCTCCTGCTGCTCGCAGCGGTCGCCGCGTCCGCGGCATGGTGGTCCGGGCTCGTGCCCTCCCGGCACGCGGACGGAATCGTCGCGGGCGACGGCTCCCGCGAGCACGCGCACGGACACTGGCAGTGCGCGATGCACCCGCAGGTCGTCTCCGACCATCCCGGCAAGTGCCCGATCTGCGGCATGGACCTCGTTTTCGTCGCCGACGCTGCCGCGGGCGTCGCGGCTCCGGGGGGCGTGGCCCCGGCCGGGGATGCGCCTTCGTTCCCGCCTCCGGGCGGTGCCGCGTCCGTGCCGCCGGCTGCGGGCGGGGTTGCCGGACGCACCGCGATCACGATCGAGCCCGAGCGCCAGCAGCTGATCGGCGTACGCACCGACGAGGTCGGGTTTCGCCGGCTCGAGCGCGAGATCCGCGCCGCCGGCCGGGTGGCCTACGACCCGAAGGCCTTCCAGGCGCTCTCCGAGTACCGCGAGGCCCTGCGCGCGCAACGCGAGCTCGCCGGCAGCAGCTCGCCCGAGGCCCGCGCGGGGGCCGACGGCCTCGCGCGCGCGGCGCGACTGCGGCTGCGCCAGCAGGGCGTCTCCGACGAGCAGGTGCGCGAGATGCTTCGCGGCGGGGCCGGCGCGGAGAGCCTGCTCTTGCCGGGCCGAACGGTGTGGATCTACGCGCAGGTGCCCGACCAGGACGCGCCGCTCGTGCGCACCGGCCAGCGGATGACCGTGCGTTCGGCGGCATTGCCCGGTCGGGTGCTCGAGACGCAGGTCTCGTCGATCGACCCGATCATCGACCCCGAGACCCGCACGTTGCGGGTGCGCGCGCAGGTCCGCACGCCCGGCGGGGAGCTCCGGCCGGAGTCGCTGGTCGAGGCGCGGATCCTCGTCGCGTCCACCGACGTGGTCGCGGTGCCGCGGGAGGCGGTCGTCGACACCGGGCGCCAGCAGTTCGTGTTCGTCGTGCGCGACGGCAATCGCTTCGAGCCCCGGGCCGTCGGACTCGGACGCGAGGGAGAGGGCTTCTTCGAGGTGCTCTCCGGCCTCGTCCCGGGCGACCGGGTCGTCGTCTCGGCGAACTTCCTCGTCGACTCCGAGTCGCGCTTCCGCGCGGCCGCGGCGGGTTTCGGCGGCTCGACCGGGACCGCGCCCGCGCCGGCCGGCGGGCACGCCGGGCACGGCGGCGCGGGCGCGCCGTGAGGGGACGCGGGTGATCGAGCGGATCATCGAGTGGAGTGCGAGGAACCGCTTCCTCGTCCTCCTGCTGACGGCGGCCGCGGTCGCCTGCGGTCTCTGGACGATGCGGCGCGTGCCGCTCGACGCGATCCCCGACCTCTCCGACGCGCAGGTGATCGTCTACTCGCGCTGGGACCGCAGCCCCGACATCCTCGAGGACCAGGTCACCTACCCGATCGCGAGCGCGCTGCTCGGCGCGCCGCGGGTGAAGGCGGTCCGCGGCGCCTCGGACTTCGGCTACTCCTACGTCTACGTCGTCTTCGAGGACGGGACCGACCTCTACTGGGCGCGCTCACGCGTGCTCGAGCTGCTGAGCAAGATCCTGCCCCGGCTGCCCGAAGGCGTCCGCACCGAGATCGGGCCGGATGCGACCAGCGTCGGCTGGGTCTACCAGTACGCGCTCGTCGACCGCTCGGGGCGGAACGACCTCCAGCAGCTCCGCAGCCTGCAGGACTGGTGGCTCCGCTACCAGCTGCAGTCGGTGCCCGGCGTCGCCGAGGTCGCGGCCGTGGGCGGCTTCGTGAAGCAGTACCAGGTGAGCGCCGATCCCGAGCGCCTGCGCGCCTACGGCCTCGGGTTGCCGCAGCTCGTCGATGCGATCCGCAAGTCCAACGGCGAGGTCGGCGGGCGCCTGCTCGAGATGGGCGGCGCCGAGTACATGGTGCGCGGCCGCGGCTACCTGCACTCGGTCGAGGACATCGAGGACACGGTGGTCTCGGTGGATGCGAAGACCGGGACGCCGATCCTGGTGCGCCAGGTGGCGAAGGTCGCGATCGGGCCGGAGATCCGCCGCGGCGTGGCCGACTTCGACGGCGAGGGCGACACGGTGGGCGGCATCGTCGTGATGCGCCAGGGCGAGAACGCGCTCGCGGTCATCGACCGGGTGAGGCAGGCGATCGCCGACCTCGCCCCGGGACTGCCCCCGGGCGTCGAGATCGTCCCGGTCTACGACCGCTCCGATCTCATCCGGCGCGCGATCGACACGCTGCTCCACTCGCTGGTCGAGGAGATGGCGATCGTGAGCCTCGTGATCCTCGTCTTCCTGTGGCACGTGCCGTCGGCGATCATCCCGATCGTCACGATCCCGATCTCGGTCGTGCTGGCGTTCATCCCGATGTGGA
>JAGWVP010000422.1 GCA_018970825.1 bacterium
GCTCCTCCCGCGCGTCCCGCACGGGCGTGCACTTCCAGAAGTAGTTGGGCGTCCCGCCGGCGTCGTGGATCTTGCGGAAGACCAGCTCCACCGGGAGGTCGAGCCGGACCTCCTTCGGGTTCGCGTCGGTCATCTGCAGGTAGAGCCGCGCCCCGTCGACGTCGGTCACGGTCGCGACGAGCGGCGGGTTCGGACTGCCGGCGAAGTTGTCGAAGGTGAAGGACTTGAGGGTCCCGATCCGGTCCGACAGCCGGACGTGGTCGAACTCGTCGCGCGCGAAGCACTTGAAGCAGACGCGCTGGTGGGGGTACTGCACCTGCCCGCACTTGCGGCACTTCTGGGCGTGCAGGCTGATCTCGTAGTCGCGGTCCCGGAAGTGCTTGGTCGCCGAGATCCCCGCGCCCGCGCGGCGGTCGTTCTCGGTCGAGAGCAGCTGCCGGAAGCGGATGAACATGTCGTAGTTCGGCATCTCGCCGCGCCGCTCGAGGTGCCAGCGCACGCCGCGGCGGTCGCCGAGGCCCGAGATCGGCGCCTCGACCCGCAGCGCGAGCGCGTCCGCGCCGTCGCCGTAGGCCGCGACGAGGATCGTGTCGCCGGCCTTCGCCACCTCGAGGGCCGCCGCGAGCTGGAGCGGCACCGCCGCCGCGCCCGCGTTGCCCACCCGGCCGAAGAGCGCGTCCTGCAACTGCCTGGAGGCATCGAAGCCGAGTTCCTTCGCGAGTGCCGCGTGGCTGCGGGCGTCGGGGCCGTACAGGACGAGGCGGGAGAAGTCGGCCGGCTTGCGGTCGAGCCTCGCGAGCAGGCCGCGCACGGCCTCGCGCACGTTCGTCCGGTAGCCGTGGTCGACGACGAAGCGGTCCTCCCATGCGTGGACGAAGGGGTCGCCCTCGGTGCGCCAGACGTCGATCATCTCGTCGGACACGCCGTGGAAGCCCTCGACCGTCGCGGCCACGTCCGCGTCGCCGACGAGGAACGCGGCCGCCGCGTCGCCGAGATTCGCCTCCAGACCGGAGCGCGGGGACGCCATGCGGACGTCGCCGACCACGACGAGCACGCGGCGGGCGGACCCGGCTCGTACCGCGTCGAGCGCCGCGCGCAACGCGCCGGTGCCGGCTCGCAGCGAGTCGCCGACGTCGGCGGTGAGCACGTCGCGCCGCAGGTCGAGCGCCTTCGCGACGATCGTGGCCCCCTGCTTCTCCTTGAACGCGAAGGAGGTCGACGCGAAGATCACCCCGTCCACCGAGGAGCGGTCGTGCCCGCGCAGGCAGTCGACCGCCGCCGCAACCGCCATCGTGAGCGCGTCCTCGTCGTAGTTCGCGACCGACTTCTCCGGTCCGCCCTCCGCCCGCTTGCCGCCGCCGATCGCCGCGAGCGGCAGGCGCATGTAGGGGACGTAGGCGCCGTACGAGATGATCCCTGCCATCGGTTCGTTTCTCCTGGGGTTGGAGCCGCAGACCTACGACCGACGTCCGCCCGGCGCAAGCGCGACGGCGGCCCGGGGCCGCCGCGCGAGTTCGGCGTGCGGTCAGTCGGCGCCGGGCGCGCCGAGCGCGATCGAGAGCCCGTCGTCCGCGAGCCGGTCCTGCAGCCCGTCCCTGCCGCGCATCTCGCGTCCGAGGTGGGTGAGCAACAGCTCGCGGCACTCGAGACGGGAGCGGTTGCGGTCGACGTCGCTCCAGCGGACGTGGCCGGGGATCTCCGCCTCGAAGGAGGTGCACTCGCAGAGGAAGAGGTCGGCCCCGCTCGCCCGTCGCAACAAGTCGTCGGTCCACGCGGTGTCGCCCGAGTACACGAGGGTTCGACCTCCTGCCGCGGCCCGGAAGCCGAAGCACGTCGCGGAACTCGCGTGGGGAACCTCGAAGGCCTCCACGCGGAGGTCGGCGATCTCGACCGGCTCGCCCGGTCGGGCCTCGACGAAGCGCAGGTCGAAGCCGACCTCCGCGTTCGAGGCCTCGCGGTAGAGCGCCCGGTAGAGCTCGCGCGTCCGGCTCTCGATTTCGGGCGGCCCGACCACGAGGAGCGGCTTCGTGCGGCGTTCGTCGTAGGTCGACTTGAGCAGCAGGAACGGCAGGCCCGCGAAGTGATCGCCGTGGAGGTGGCTCACGACCACCGCGTCGACCTCCGACGCCGGGCGGTGGTTTCGTTCGAGCGCGGAGAGGATGCTCGGCCCCGCGTCGAGCAGCGTCCGCGCGGCGGGAGTCTCGACGAGGTAGCCGGCGCAATGCCGTCCTCCGACACCGAACGCGTCGCTCGTCCCGAGACAGGTGAGCGTCACGCCGCGAGGCGCGTTCATGCGCGTCGCCCCGTCGCGGCCGGGGGCACGTGGCACGGGGAGACCGCGTCCCGCGCGCCCGGCATGCTCAGTGGACCTCGACGGGATCGGGCACCTTCGCCGGGGCATTGCTCTCGGCGAGGGCCTTCGCGTCGCCGCGACCGTCGCCGGACGAGTCCGGCGGGCTGATCGCGCCCGTCGTCGCCGTCGCGCCGTTCGTCGCGCGTCCGGTCATCGAGCCGACTCGCGCCTCCACGCGCGCGAGCGCCGCGTCCGCCTCGGCGAGCCGCTTGCGGAAGGAGTCGCGATCCGCCTCGAAGGCCTTCAGGCGCTCCTCCATCGCGACCACGCGCGGGCTCGTTCCGATCAGGTAGTCGCCGCCCTTTCCGGTGGTGAGGAAGAAGGCCGCGGCCCCGATGCCGAGGATGATTCCGAGAAGAAGGCCGATGAGGAAGCGCATCCTGCGAGTCTCCTGGTCGAGGCCGGGCGCCCTCGCCGGCCGGTCACGCGTCGCCCTTGCGTAGCGGGAGGAGGCGGCGGCCTGCAAACGCATC
The DNA here is from genome assembly GCA_018970825.1 of bacterium. Classification (GTDB taxonomy): domain Bacteria; phylum Desulfobacterota; class Binatia; order UBA12015; family UBA12015; genus REEB422. The sequence continues at coordinate 2,827 of JAGWVP010000422.1, forward strand.
GAACCCGGCCGCCGCGAGCAGTCGCTCCCGTGCCTCGTCCTCCGCCGCGACGGAGACGGCCACGCACCCCCGTCGCTGCGCCCGGCGGAGGGCCCCGTCGAGCAGGAGCGCGAGGACCTCCTCCGCCACCGGGGGCGGCAGCGGGCCGAGGCACTGCAGGAGGTCGATCTCCGCCACGAGTCCGCCCTGCGAGAGGCTGCGCCGGTAGGCGACCATGAAGACGCCGCAGGGGGAGCCGTCACCCTCGATCGCCAGGTAGACGTCTGCGACGAGACTGCCGAGAATCCGGCGCGTCGCCCGGATGCGCCCGGCCTCGGGGCCGCCGGAGATCCCGGCGAGCAGGCCGACGTCGTCGCGAGTCGCCCGGCGGAGCCTCCGACGCTGCTCGGTGCCGGCGCGGTCGCGGACCATCACGGGCCGCTAGCACGATCGCGTGCCGCGCGCAGCGCCACGGAATCCCGGTTGACTTGTCGGAGGTCCGGTCCGTATCGTACCTGATCGGAGCGTCCCCCCGGGGCGTTCCGACACCGTCCGACCGGGGCCCCACCCGGGCCCTCCCGAGGACTCGACCATCATGGCGAAGCAGGAAAAATCCCCGGCGAAGCCGAAGATCACGATCATCCCGGGACGCGGGGTGTCGCAGACCATCAACTACCTGCTCGAGGATCGCGACGACCTCGAGTGGCTGGTCGCGGTCGGTCGCAACAAGAACGGCGAGATCTTCTTCTACGACACCGGCGGCGACATCGTCGAGGACCTCGGCACCCTCGACTACCTGAAGCA
>JAGWVP010000423.1 GCA_018970825.1 bacterium
TGCTGCCTCCCTGTACATGAACGGAGATATCACGGTGTTTCTCGACGCTCTCAACACCCCGCCATGCTTCGCGAATCACTGCGACTGGCGAATCCCGAATCGCAAGGAACTCGAATCGCTGACCAACCTCGAAAACTTCGACCCTTCGACGTTCAACGAATTTCACAAGGGTTGCAAGCCCGGCTGCACGGTCACGACGTGCAGCTGCACTGCCAGCGGGCCGTATTGGACGTCGACGACGAACCCCGTCTATCCGGAGCGAGCGTTTGATGTCGAATTCCACTACGGCGGGTCCCATCGCTTGCTCAAGAACGAACCGACCAACCGACTACACGTCCGAGCCGTACGCGGCGGCTGAACGTCATCCACCCGACCCGAGCCTGGAACCCGGGGGCTCGCCATCAATCGATGCCCCTTCGCGAGGACGCGGCACGGGCGGCGGTTCCGGTGTTCCTCGGTTCCCGTCCGTCGCGGTCCTCGTCAAGCGGAGCGGAGAGGGTCTGTAAGCCGGATTCTGTCCCCGGCGGCAGTCTCGCCGGGCGACGGTCATTCCTCTGGGCACGCGGTTGCCCGCGTGCTCGGTGCGGCCGTACCCGGGGGCTCGGACGGGCCGCCCATCCCCCAGTGTGGCCTTGCTCCAGGCGGGGTTTGCCATGCACCGCGGCTCTCGCGCGCGGCCGGTGAGCTCTTACCTCACCTTTTCACCCTGACCGCCGGACTCGCGCCCGACGGCCGTCTCGTTTTCTGTGGCACTTTCCCCCGATCGCTCGGGGCCGCCGTTAGCGGCCGCCCTGCCCTGTGGAGTCCGGACTTTCCTACCGGGCACGCGAACGCACCCGATCGACCGTCCGACCCTCTCCGCTCCGGACCGCTGGATAGCGCAGCAGCGGCGCGACCGCACGCGAGCCGACGAACGCATCGCGGATCTCGACGGTTGCCCGCGGGGGCGACGCCCGACTGCGGGGGCGTCAGGAACCGCCTGCGGCCGGCGGGGCTTCGGCCGCGGGCTGCCAGACCAGGATGCGCTGGCAGCTCGGGCAGGAGTCGAACTCGTTGCCGCGGCGGATCTTGTTCCACATCTGCGGGGGCAGCGTGACGTTGCAGCCGCGGCAGTGCCCGTCCGTCACGGCGATCACGGCGATGCCGTCGCGCCGCTGGAACACCTGCTCGTAGCGCCTGCGCAGCGTGCCGCCGAGGCGTGCCGCGAGCGACTCCCGCTCGATGCGGCCGGCCTCGATCTCCGAACGGAGCGACCGGGTCCGCCCGCCGCTCGCCTCGCCGAGCCGCGCCACGTTCTCGCCGATCGCCCGCACCTCGTCGTCGAGCGCCTTCAGGTTCCCCTCGATCGTCTCGGACTGCTCGATCAGCGTGAGCAGCTCCTCCTCGACGCGCGCGTTCGTCTCCTTGGCGATCTCGATCTCGCGCTGGAGCGCCGAGGCCTCCTTGTCGTTTCGCAGGCGGCCGAGGAGCATGCGTCGCTCCTTCATGCGGGCTTCTTCGTCCTGCAGCTTCGCCTCGAGTTCGCGGCGGCGGCTCGCGACCTGCGCGTGCTCTTCACGGGCGGTGGCGGCCTCGGATTCCTTCGCCTCGAGCAGGGAGCGCTGGCCGCCGGTCTCCTTCTCGAGCTCGGCGAGTTCGGCCTCCTTGTCCTTGATCCGCCGATCGATCACCTGGAGTGCGGCTAGGGTCTCGATCTCGCTGGCGTCCAAGTTGGGCCTCTCCCTTCGTCCGGTCGTCGTCGCTCCGCCTCGATGGGATACCAATTGCCCCCCCTCGTGCAACCGCCGATCCCGCGGGAGGGCTCGCGAGCGGGCGCGTGCGACGTCGGTGCGGCCCCGCTACGAGCGGTCAGCGGGAGGACCGCGATGGATCTCGACCTCGGCGACACCGAACGACTGCTTCGCGACACCTTCCGACGCTGGTTCGCCGACGAGCTCGAGCCGACCGTGCCCGCGATGGAGCGCGGGGACGAGTTGCCCTACCCGCTCATGCGGCGCATGCACTCGGCCCTCGGGCTCGACGCGATGCTCGCACGCGAACCCCGGGGAGACGGCGGTCGCCCGGACGACGATCGCGGATCCTCGGACGGCGGCGGCCCGGTCCCGGGACTCGACGCCAACGCAGCCCGGTACGCGCGCACCACCTTCGCGGTCGAGATGGCGCGGGTGAGCCCCTCGTTCGCGCTCAGCTGGGGAGCGAGCACCGGGCTGTTCGGCGCGAACGTCGCGAACAAGGGCACGCCCGAGCAGGTCCGCCGCTGGGCGATGCCGGTGCTGCGCTGCGAGAAGATCGGCTCCTGGGGCCTCACCGAGCCGGGCGCCGGCAGCGACGCGCTCGCCGGCATGCGCACGAGCGCCCGTCGCGACGGCGACCAGTGGGTCCTCGACGGCAGCAAGACCTTCATCACGAACGCTCCCTATGCCGACGTCTTCCTCGTGTACGCGCGTGCCCACGGCGGCGGCGAACTCGACGGCACGATCCAGCCCTTCCTCGTCGACCGTTCGGACCCCGGCCTCTCGACCGGGCCGCCGATGAAGAAGATGGGCATGCGCGGCTCGCCGACCGGCGAGATCTTCCTCGACGGCGTGCGCCTTCCCTCCGACCGCCTGCTGGGCGGCGGCGTGCGCAGGCGCGACCACGTGAAGTCGAGCCTCGTCGCCGAGCGCGGCGGCCTCTCCGTGCTCTCGTACGGGATCGCCGAGCGCTGCTTCGAGATCGCGCGCGACTACGCGAAGACGCGCACCCAGTTCGGCCGGCCGATCGCCGACTTCCAGCTCGTGCAGCAGCGGCTCGCGCGCATGTGGGTCGCGGTCTCGAACTGCCGGCGCATCGTCTACGCGGACTGGCTCGCCCGGCGGACGCTGCGCGAGTCGGCGGCCGACGTCTGCGCGGGCAAGCTCTACTGCGCGGAGATGGGCACGTTCGTCGCCTTCGAGGCGATCCACGTCCTCGCCGGCAACGGCTACATGGAGGAGTACGTCGTCGAGCGACTCGCGCGCGACGCGAAGCTGATCGAGCTCGGAGGCGGCACGACCGAGATCCAGATCCTGACGATCGCGCGCGAACTGCTCGCCTGAGTCGCGCGGGACGGGACTCGGCAGGAGCACCCGCCGAGCCCGTCCGCGGCATGGGCCCGCCAGGCCTCGAACCTGGGACCAACCGGTTATGAGCCGGCCGCTCTGACCAACTGAGCTACGGGCCCGACGCCCCGGACGCTCGCCCATCGCCGCCTGCGCCGCAAGCGACCACGGCCCTCCCTCAGCCTTCGCCTCCCGGCTCGCCCCCCTGCAGCGCCCGCAGCTCCTCGAGCGCCGCCGAGATCGCGGCCTGGTCGCCTCGCTGCTCCGCCTGCCGCAGCCGCGAGATGAGCTCGCGTCGCCCCGCCTTCGCGCGCCGCCCCGCCCTCCGCGCGAACCACTCCTCGGCCTCGCGATGCATGTCCTCGGGCTTCGCGGTCGTGATGCGGCGGAGCACGCGGTCGGCCATCGCCCGGGGGAGCTCGCCGAGAAACTCGCTCGGGTCGAAGTAGTCGGAAGTGCGGCGCCGCTCGATCACGAGCTCGGCGAGGCGACGCGTCTCGGGATCCGCGATCTCCGCGAGC
>JAGWVP010000424.1 GCA_018970825.1 bacterium
GGTCGCCTCGGTGATCTTGCGCTTCCCGTCGCGGCGGTCGCGCTTGAACTCGACGACGCCGTAGCCGCGGTGGCCGATGCCGACCAGGATGTCGACGGCCATCTGCGCGAGCTCGGGGTCGTCGAGACTTTCGGCGAGCGTCGCCGTGCCGAAGCCGCGCGGGTACTGCCGGATCTTGTGCCCGGCCCACTTCGCGAGCGGTCGCCGGTCGCGGTCGAGGTAGGTGACGCCCCAGCACACCTGGGCGTCGTCGCCCGGCATGTACTCCTGGATGATCAGGTCCTGGTGCACCGGGTAGATGACGGCGTAGAGCTTGCGCAGCATCTCGGCCGAGTCGGCGAGGAACAGCCGCGTGTCGAAGGTCTCGCGCCAGGTCGCGTTCGGCTGGAAGGGCTTGATCAGGCAGGGGTACTCGATGTCGCGCGCGATCGCGTCGATGTCGTGTTCGCCCTCGGTGAACCACGTCCGCGGCAGCGGGAACCCCCGCTCGATCGCGAGCTTGTAGAACGACTTCTTGTCGAGGAAGAGCCGCAGCACCTCCTTCGAGGGAAGCGACAGGTGGTAGAAGGGCTCGAGGTCCTCGCGCCGCTCCGAGACCAGTTGCACGTTCAGGTCGCCGGTCGGGACGATCACGCCCTTCATTCCCCGGCGATCGAGTTCGCGGCCGATCTCGACCAGCCTGTCGAGGAGCGCGGGTCCACCCTTGGCGAAGTCCGGGCAGTGGATCTTGCGGCACCAGCGCGTGTGCGCGCCGGGCTGGTCGAGGTCCGAATCCAGCCCGAGCACGGGAATGCCGGCGCGTCCGAGCGCACGCACGGCCCCGAGCCCGTTCTGGCCGAGGCCGAGCACCACGGCGGGCGTCTTCTCGAGGGGTCCTAGGTCCATCGTGTCGAACGTCTCCTGGGGATGCGACGTGGCTCGCGCGCGGCCCGGCCGATCGCCTCCGGTCGGCTCACGGTCGGTACCCGAGCGAGGTCGCGAGCGGGCCGACGTGACGCCAGACCGACTCGCGGTCGGCCTCGGACCACTCCGAGGGAACCGGGAAGCTGCCGCGAACGGCCGCGTTGATCTTCTCGCCGAGGACCTCGTCCTGCATCTCCTGAGGCGGAGCATCGACGCCGACGAAGGCGAAGAGCCGGCGCAGCGACGACGCGTCGCCCGAGAACAGGTCGTCGGCGGCGAGCGACAGCCGTCGCGACTCGGGCAGCGTCGCGAGGAATGCGTCGGCCTCCCCGTTGATCCGCGCCCAGAAGAAGGCGCACTTCTCGAGGCGGGGCATCGCATCCCACGCGGACGCGAGCGGCTCGCCGGGGCGCGGGCGCACGCGGGCGAAATCCCAGTTGTGCCCCTCGTAGTAGCCGCGGCGCATGCCCGAGCGGACGACCTCGTAGGGATGCCGGTGCAGGTGGACGAAGCGGCTCGCCGGGAAGCAGCGGGCGAGGACCGGCGCGAGATAGGTCATCCGGTTGTTCGTCTCGACGTAGATGCGTCCCTTGCGGTTCGCCTCGCAGACCAGGTCGTCGCGGGCGGCCCAGACGAGGTCGCGCCACCGGTCGCTCGACGCGATCGACGGCCCCTCCATGTAGGCGTCGAACGACGCCTTCACGAGCCGCGGCATCGGCTCGTGCTCGGCGAGCACGCGCGAGGACAGCGCGAAGAGCGCCGTCAGCGTCTTGCTCCCCGCGCGCCCGGTCGACAGGACGAACACGCAAGGGCAGTCCGCCCACCCGCGCTCGTAGGCCTCCTTCAGCCGGGGCACGAAGGGCGTCCGCGGCACGTCCGGATCCGCCGTGAGCATCGTGTCGATGCGGCGGCGGGCCCGGAACAGGCCGTCGCGGGTGGCGCGCAGCGCCTGCCTCTTCAGACTCGCCATCGTCTCGCGGATCCGTGCCGGGGCCGACGGAGAACGGCCCCTGCACGGGCGGACCCTACCGGAACGGTGCACGGGGGCGAAAGACGCCCTTGCGGCAGGTCCCGGAAAAGGCGAAGAAAAGACGAAGATGAGCCGACCCGACCTTCCCGGGCGCGCGACCCCGCTCGATCCCCCCAACCGCTTCGAGCCCCTGCACCTCGACCGGGACGACGCCGACCTCGCGTTCGACGAACGTCCCGCGGACGGGGACGAGCCGAACGGGCCCCCCACGCTGCTCTACCGCGACGCGACCCGCAGCGTCCTCGTGTCGAACGACAGCCCCGACGTGCCCTTTCGCTGGAGCGTGAATCCCTACCGGGGATGCGAGCACGGGTGCGTCTACTGCTACGCACGCCCGAGTCACGAGCGACTGGGCTGGTCCGCCGGGCTCGACTTCGAGCGTCGCATCCTCGTGAAGGAGGACGCTCCGGAGATCCTCGCACGCGAGCTCGCCCACCCGCGCTGGTCGCCCGACGTCGTCGCCTTCTCGGGCAGCACCGACTGCTACCAGCCGATCGAGCGACGCCTCGGGATCACGCGGCGTTGCCTCGAGGTCATGGCGGAGTTCCGCAACCCGGTCGCGATCGTGACGAAGTCCGCGCTGGTCGCGCGCGACGTCGACGTGCTGGCCCCGCTCGCCGAGCTGGGCGCGGCGTCGGTCGGGGTTTCGCTCACGACCCTCGATCCGGCCCTCGCCCGACGGCTCGAGCCGCGGGCGTCCTCGCCGAAGCGTCGGCTCGAGGCGATGGCGCGGCTCGTGGCGGCCGGGATCCCGGTCCACGCGATGATCTCTCCGGTCGTCCCGGGCCTGAACGACGAGGAGATCCCCCGTCTCCTCGCGGCGGCCGCGGAGGCGGGTGCGTCGGGCGCGAGCTGGCTCCTCGTGCGGCTCGCCGCTCCCCTCGACTCGCTCTTCGACGACTGGCTGCTGCGCAACGCTCCCCTTCGACGGGACCGGGTGCTCGCCCGCATCCGCGGCACCCGGGCCGGGCGGATGAACGACACCGTGTTCGGACGGCGCATGCGCGGCGAGGGCGAGTACGCGGCACAGATCGCGCAACTCTTCGACGCGAGCGCCCGGCGCTGCGGCCTCGGTCGCGGGCAGCCCGACCTCGAGACCCGCTGGTTTCGCAGACCCGCGCGTGCGGGAGATCAGCTCGCGCTCTTCTGAGGTCCCTGCACTCGCCGGCCGGCCCGGGGGGAATACCCGGGGTCGACCCGCGCGCTCAGTCGAGGGCCGGGCTGCACGAGCCGTTGCTGACCGTGTCCCAGGTCGAGTCCTCGATCACCCACGCCGACCACTCGCGCGAATCCGGCACGGCGTCACGCTCGAAGCGATCGCGTCCGTGGCTCGCGCGGAGCCAGTAGGTCTGGCCGGGCAGCGCCTGGAAGTCGAGATCGCACTCGCCGATCTTCAGGTTCGCGAGGTCGCCGTCGGGAGGCTGGATCCACTCGAAGGCGACCGTGAGCCGGTGGACCCCCGCGTCGACCGGCTGGGGGCTCGTCGCCGGGGCGCCGTCGAGCGAGCGCAGGACCCCGCGCCAGGTCGCTCCTCCCTGGAGGTACTCGGTGGCGAGCAGCCCCTTCGACTCCGGCGTCCAGCCGTCGGGACGGTCGGTGGCCTGGGCCGCCACCTGGGCCGCGTGCACGTCCGGGGCGTCGCGGATTCCGACCCTGTCCTGCG
>JAGWVP010000425.1 GCA_018970825.1 bacterium
AGCTCGTCACGCGTCGGGAAGCCCGCGAGCGCCGTCACCGCGGATCCCGTGCCGCGGGGCACCGCGTCGCCCGCCTCGGCCCAATAGCCGAGGAAGGTGCCGAGATCGACGAGCGGGTCGCCGAGCGTCGTCATGTCCCAGTCGAAGACCGCGACCAGGCGGCCCGGGTCGTCGGACGCGAACATCGCGTTGTCGAGCTTCCAGTCGTTGTGCAGCACGGCGGACGCGGGCGACTCGGGCAGCCTCCGCGAAAGCCACGCATGGAGCTCGTCCATCGCGGGAATCTCCCGGGTCTTCGCCCGCTGCCAGCGCTCCCACCAGCCGTCGACCTGGCGGCGGACGAACCCCGCCGGGCGACCGAGCGCCGCGATCTCCGGCCGGGACGTGTCGACCAAATGCAGGTCCGCGAGCGCGTCCACCAGGGACTCGCCCATGCGGCGCCTCGTCGCGGGGTCGTCGCAGAGACCCGCCGGCCAGTCGTGGCGCACGACGACCCCGTGCCGACGCTCCATCACGAAGAACACGGCGCCCAGGACCGAGGCGTCCTCGCAGAGCAGGGCCGGGCACGGGGCGGGCGGATAGAGCGGTGCGAGCGCGGACAGCGCCCGGAACTCGCGCGCCATGTCGTGCGACTTCGGCGCGACCGGGCCGAGCGGCGGCCGGCGCAGCACCCACTCGCGACCGTCCTCTGCCCGGAGCAGGTACGTGAGATTCGCGTGCCCGCCGCGGAACTGCCGGATCTCGAGGTCGCCCCGCAGGTCGGGAAGGCGCGTCGACAGCCAGTCGCGGAGCCGGGTCTCGTCGAGGCGCTCGTCCTCGCGGACCTCGCCCGCCGAGTCGGCCAGGGTCTCCTTTTCCACCCGATGCTCCGCCCTGCTCCGGCGCCTTCAGCCCGTCGCGTCGTCCGCGCCCTCGCCGCGCATCGCGGCGGGCAGCGGCTCGTCCGGCTCGACCGCGAAGCCTCCGCCCGGCGAGTGGCGGACGACGACCACCTCGCAATTGCGGGCGACGCGTGCGCGCGTCCATTCCCTCTCGACCCAGGCGCAGAGCGCGAGCATGGTGCCACCGTGGCTCACGACCACGACGTCGCGACCGCGGTGCTCGGCGGCGAGCCGCTCGATCACGGCACTCGCGCGCCGCGCGACGTCCTCCAGCGACTCGCCGCCCGCGGGCCGCCATTCCCAGAAGCGCTCCTGCCGATAGGTCGGATGCCGGTGCATGGCGTCGTAGGGCGCGCCCGCGAGCTCGCCGATCGAACGCTCCCGCAGGTCCGGCTCGACCCGGATCACGCCTTCGTGGCCGAGCTCCCCCGCGATCAGCTCGGCCGTGAGCCGGGCCCGGCGATAGGGACTCGCCACGATCGCCGCCGGCCGGAAGCGCGCCGCGATGATCCGCCCGGCTTCGCGCGCCTGCTGCTCTCCACGCGGCGTGAGGAGAATGTCCGGGCTGACCGAGAACTGGCGGACCTCGTTCCCCTCGCTCTGTCCGTGGCGAACGAGCACGAGCCGCCCAACGCCGTCTCCGTCCGCTCTCGATCCCGGGTCCAAGCCTGCTTCCTCCGTCTCGCGATGCAGCTCTCAGGGGCGCGGCCCGCGCGCGGAGAGCCGCGCTCGGAGCTCGTGCTTCATCACCTTGCCGGTCGCGTTGCGCGGCAACTCCGCGAGGATCTCTACCTGCTCCGGGATCTTTTGCACCATCACCCCCCGCCCGCGCAGGAAGGCTCCGAGCGCACCGACGTCGGGGGCGGGCAGTCCCGGGCGGGCCACGATGCAGGCAGCCACGCGCTCGCCGCAGGATGCATCGGGCACTCCGACCACCGCCGCCTCGACGACGGCAGGATGCTCGTGGAGCTCGTCCTCGATCGCCTTCGCGCTCAGGTTCTCGCCCTTGCGCAGGATCACGTCCTTGCGACGGCCGGTGATCCGGACGAAGCCCGCCTCGTCGCGGATCCCGAGGTCGCCGGTGCGCAGGAATCCGTCGGGCAGGATCGCGTCGCGGTCGAGCGCGGGGTCGGCATAGCCGACGAAGAGTTGCGGGCCGAACAGCTCGATCTCGCCCTCTCGGCCGGGCCCCACCTCCCGCCCGGACTCGTCGACGACGCGCAGCTCGACCCCGGGCGACGGGCGGCCGTCGGTGCAGCGGAGCGCGTCGACGGGATCCCCGCGCCGCCCCGCCGTCGCCATCGGGCACTCGGTCATCCCGTAGGAGCGGTAGACGAACGCGTCGAGTCCTTCCGCGACCTGGCGCACGAGTTCCGGCGGGACGTCGGTCGCGCCGATCCCGGCGACGCGCACGCTCGCGACCCGCCCGGGCGAGAAGCCGCGGGCGGCGAGCAGCGCCTGCAGGATCGGGGTCGGGCCACCCGCGCTCGTCACGCCCTCGGCCTCGACGAGGTCGAGCGCCCGCTGCGGGTCGAAGGGATCGAGCAGCACGGCACGGGTGCGCTGCACGACCGGAGCGGTCCCGAAGGCGCACACCCCGCCGACGTGGGTGAGCGGGAACCAGAGGATGCCGACCGCCGCACCGTCGCCGAGCGCCGCCTGCTGCACGGCGAGGAAATGCCCGAGGGTCGCGTGCGTGTGGAGGACGCCCTTGGGCTCGGCGGTCGTCCCCGAGGTGTAGAAGACGGCGGAGACCTCGTGGGGCCCTCGCGACGCCGGCGTGACGGGCGCAGGCGGCTCGTCGAACAGCGAAGCGTGAGCGAGTTGCCCCGACGCCGGGTCGTCGCGCACGACGACGACGTGTTCGAGGTCCGGGCACCGCTCGCGGACCGCGAGCGCCATCGCGCGGTGGTCGAAGCCGCGATGGAATCCGGGGACGAAGAGCGCCCGGCTGCCGGCCTCGCGCGCGATGAACGACACCTCGCGCTCCCGCAGGATCGGCAGCAGCGGATTCGAGACCGCCCCCACCCGGTCGATCGCGAAGTGAAGCTCGATCCCCTCGATCCAGCCGGGGATCTGCCACGAGACGACGTCTCCCCGACCGAGGCCGAGCCTGCGCAGCCCGGCGGCGAGGGCGTCGACCCGGCGGGCGAGTGCGGCCACCGAGACGCGCGAGCGCCCCTCGACGAAGGCCACGTGCGCCGGCCACTCCCGCGCCGCCCGGGCGAGGTGCTCCGAGGGGCCGGGACGCGGCCAGGACCCGTCGGCCTCGTGCCGGGCGACCCTCGCCGTCGAGGGCCCCGGGTCCCGTCGGAGTGCCATCGGCACGCATGTACAACGACACGGCCGCCACACCCAAGGCCGATCCCCGGGGCGGGGGCAGGCCGCCGCGATCGTCGCCACCGAGCGGCCGCCGTGATAGGCCCGCGGGACCTCCGCGACCCCCATGAACGCGACCCCCGCCTGCCGACACCAGCCCGCGGACGGCCCCTGCACCGAGTGCGGCAGGACCGTGCCGGAGACGCTCGTCTGCATCGCCTGCCGTCACCCGATGCCGAGCGACTCGCGCTTCTGCTCCGGCTGCGGGACCGCGGTCTCGGCCCCGGAGCGCAAGCCCGTCAGCGTGCTCTTCGTGAGCGCCCACGGGACGGCCGCGCTCGGAGCCGCCCTCGAGCCCGAGCGCTGGCACGAGATCGTCGACGGCTTCCTGC
>JAGWVP010000426.1 GCA_018970825.1 bacterium
GGTGAGCTCGCGCACGACCTTGATGACCTGGATCTTCTTGTCGCCGGCCGTCTTCAGGACGACGGTGAACTCGTCCTTCTCCGCCGCCGGGGCGCCGCCGCCCGCAGCCGGGGCGCCGACCGCGGCGACCGCGACCGGGGCCGCGGCCGAGACGCCCCACTTCTCCTCGAGCGTCTTCACCAGCTGCGAGACCTCGAGGATCGTGAGACCCGAGAGGGCGTCGACCAGTTCGTTCATCTTCTCTGCCGTGATCGCCATGATGTCTCCTCAACGCGACCGCCCGCTCGATCGGGCGTCGATGGTTCGTTTCCCTTGTCCGTCTTTCCTGGTTCCGGGGGCCGCCCTCAGGCGTCCGCAGGGGCCCCCGACCGACCGCGCTCCGCGACGACGCGCGCGAACGACGCGCCGGGCTCGTTCAGCAGGCGGACCAACTTCGAGGCCGGGGCCTGCAGGACGCCGAGCAGCTGCGCGCGCAGCGTGTCTCGGTTGCCGAGCTTCGCGAGCTGGCTCACCTGCGCCGGACCGTAGAGCTGGCCGTCGAGGATCGCGCCCTTGATCTCGATCTTCTCGGAGTTGTCGCCGGAGTAGTCGACCATCCCCTTCAGGACGGAGACGGGGTCTCCGTACCCGAAGACGAGCGCGGTCGGCCCCTCGAGCAGGTCCTTCAGCGCGCCGAAATCGGTGTTCTCGACGGCGCGGATCGCGAGCGTGTTCTTCGCGATCTTGTATTCGCCGGAGAGCTCCCGCATCTTGCGGCGGAGCGCGGTCACCTGCGCCACGGTCAGGCCGCGCGGCGTCGCGAGGACGGCGATCGACGCGCGGTCGAGCTTCTCCCGCAGGTCGGCGACGATCTGTTCCTTGTCTTGGACTTTCAACGTAGGGACTCCCTCGTCCGGGGTGCGACGGTCAGGCCGCCGCCCGGGCGGTGAGCGGGTCGATCTTCACGCCGACGCCCATCGTCGTGGCGACCGAGATCGAGCGGAAGTAGTTGCCCTTCGCCGACGACGGCTTCGCGCGGAGCAGGCTGTCGAGCACGGCGTTCGCGTTGTCGAGGAGCTTCTCCGGGCCGAACGAGCGCTTGCCGATCGGCACGTGGACGATGCCGGCCTTCTCGACGCGGTACTCGACCTTGCCCGCCTTCAGCTCGCGCACGGCCTTGCCCACGTCCATGGTCACGGTGCCGACCTTCGGGTTCGGCATGAGGCCGCGCGGGCCGAGCACCTTGCCGAGCTTGCCGACGACGCCCATCATGTCGGGCGTCGCGATCGCCTTGTCGAAGTCGAGCCAGTTCTCGGAGGTGATCTTGGTGGCGAGGTCGTCGCCGCCCGCGAAGTCGGCGCCCGCCTCCTCGGCCTCGCGCAACTTCTCGCCCTTCGCGAACACCAGCACGCGAACCGTCTTGCCGGTGCCGTGCGGAAGCTGGCACGTGCCGCGGACGTTCTGGTCGGCCTGCCGCGGATCGACGCCGAGGCGCACCGCGAGTTCGACCGTCTCGTCGAACTTCGCAGGGCCGCTCTCCAGTGCGACCTTCATCGCTTCGACCAGCGCGTACTTCCGGTCGGGATCGACCTTCGCTGCCGACGCTCGGTATCTCTTGCTGCCCTTCGCCATGTCTCCCCTCGGTGCCTCGGGTCCGGACGCCGGCTCAGCCGACGACCTCGAGCCCCATGCTGCGTGCCGTACCCTCGACGGTGCGGACCGCCGCCTCCAGGTCGTTCACGATCAGGTCCGGCATCTTGAGCTTCGCGATCTCGGTCACCTGGGCCTTGGTCACCTTGCCGATCATCTTCTTGCGCGGCTCGCCCGAGCCCTTCTCGAGGCCCGCGGCCTTCTTCAGCAGGATCGCCGCCGGCGGCGTCTTCGTGATGAACGTGAAGGACCTGTCGGCGTAGACGGTGATGATGACCGGGATGACGAGGCCGGCCTGCGACTGGGTCTGCGCGTTGAACGCCTTGCAGAACTCCATGATGTTCACGCCGCGCTGGCCGAGCGCAGGACCGACGGGCGGGCTCGGGTTGGCCTGCCCGGCCGGGATCTGCAGCTTGACCTCTCCGATGACCTTCTTCGCCACCTTGTGCTCCTCGCCCCTGTCCGCCCGCCCAAGCGGGTTCCGCGAAACGCGACGCCGCGCCCGTCGTCGCCCGGGCCGGTCGCGCCCGGCGCGACGGACCCGCGGCGCCGCAGGCGCCTACGCCTTCTCCACCTGAACGAAATCGAGTTCGACGGGCGTCGCACGCCCGAAGATGCTGATGAGAACCCGCAGCTTGCCCTTGTCGGCCTTGACCTCTTCCACGACTCCGTTGAAGTCCTGGAACGGCCCGTCGACCACCTTGACGTTCTCTCCCGTCTCGAAGAGGACCTTGGGCTTCGGCTTCGCCGCGCCCTCCTCCATGCGGTGAGCGATCTCCCGGACCTCGGCCTCGCTGATCGCCGGCGGGTCGTCGGTGCCCCCGACGAAGCCGGTCACGCGCGGCGTGTTCTTGATGAAGGCCTTCAGGAAGTCGCCGAGGATCCCGACGTTGACCAGGATGTAGCCGGGGAAGAACTTGCGCGTGGACGTGCGCTTGTTCGTCGCCTTCGAGTCCTTCTTGTTCTTGACGAGCTCGACCACCTTCTCGGCCGGGACGAGCACTTCGCGGAACGACTCGAGTTCCTCGATGGCCCGGCGCAGGGACTCGACCTGGTACTCGTCGCGCTCGTTCTTGTCCGCCTTCGCGTCGAGCGCGACGAGCTCGGTGCGCTTCTTCTGGATCTCGGCGCGCCGACGCTCGTCGAGCGAGGCCTTCACCTTCGCCTCGAAGCCCGAATAGGTGTGGACGACGTACCAGCGCGCCGGGCGATCCTCCCTCGGGGGAGCCGCCTCTTCCGCTGCCGGTCGTGCTTCGGTCTCGCTCATGTCGATTCCGGATCCCCTCAGGCCCGCCCGAGGAGTTGGCTCATCGCCCAGGACAGGAGGAAGTCGACGAGGCCGAGGAACAGGGAGACGGCGAGGACCACGGCGATCACGATGAGCGTCGCCGAGTAGGTCTCGCGCACCGAGGGCCAGTGGACGCGCTTGAGCTCCTGCCAGGACTCCTTCAGGAACTCGATCGTCCGCGGCACGAGGGTCGTGATCGAGCTTCCCGCCCCTGTCCCTTCCGCACGCTGTTCCGTCGTCTCTGCCACTCTCGCCTCTTCCGTTCCCGTCCCGTGCCGCTTCGCCTCGTCGGTCCGTCCGGGCCCCGCAAGGCCCCGACTCGTACGGGCCAGGCAGGATTCGAACCTGCAACCCCCGGATTTGGAGTCCGGTGCTCTACCAATTCGAGCTACTGACCCTCGCGACCGCGATCCCGCTTCAGACCTTCGACTCCTTGTGGTGCTTGTGACCGCGACACGACGGGCAGAACTTCTTCATGCCGAGCTTTTCCGTCGTCTTCTTCTTGTTGCGGGTGGTCGTGTAGTTCTTCCGCTTGCAGTCCTCGCACTGGAGAGCCACGAGATCGCGCATCGTATCCGTCTACCTTTCCGACGAGCCCAGGAGCGGGATCGAACCGCCGACCTCGTCCTTACCAAGGACGTGCTCTGCCAACTGAGCTACGCGGGCC
>JAGWVP010000427.1 GCA_018970825.1 bacterium
CCCCCGGCCGTGATGCAGGGATGCGTTCAGGCCGCCCGCGGGATGCGGATCTTCTGGCCCGGGAAGATCTTGTCCGGGTGCTTGATGACCTCGCGGTTCGCCTCGAAGATCTGGGGATACAGGTTCGCGTTGCCGTAGAAGTGCTTGGCGATCTTCGAGAGGTTGTCGCCCGGGACGATCACGTAATACTCGACGTTCTGGTCGGCCGCCGCCGCGATCGACTGCGCCTCCACGAGGTCGAGGTTCGTCACGTCGACGTTCGACACGCCCTGGACGTTGCCGGCGATGAGCACGGCCTTCTGCATGACCTCGGCCGACGGGCACGTGCCGGCGAGCGCGCAGTTGCCGCTCGACGGATCGTACTTCACCTGCAGGTTCTCGATGCCGAGACCGGCGTCGGAGACCTCCTTGTGGATCTTGCCCGCCGCATCCTCGGCCGAGGCCTCCGACGAGAAGAGCTTGTTGCCGATGTTCCGAACGAAATCGAAGAGACCCATTGCCTGCCCATCTCCCTTTCTGTGCTGGCCTGCGAAGAGCGCCCGCAGGTGCGGCGTCCCGTCATATGGCCGCACGGCCGGTTTGCCGTCAAGGAACGGATCGAGCCTCGCGGAGGGCGCCCCGGACGGCGCCCTCCGGCGTCGCCGAAGGTTGCGGAAACGCGACGAAAATCGTCGCAGGACCGAAGCCTCCCCGCGGGCGTGCGGGTCGGGATCGAATCCCGGTCAACCCGGGAAGCGCACCCGGTCCGCGGCCGCTCCGAACAGCGGTTCGTCCGCCGGCAGGATCCAGCCCTCGGCCACCGCGCGTGCCGCGGCCTCGCGGACCGCGGCGGCGTAGGCCGACTCGGAGCCGTGGAGGGCGCGCAGGGTCGCGCCGTCGAAGGGGGTCGTGGTCCCGAACAGCGCGCAGAAGGCGCCGCCGGTCTGCCCTTCGCCCGAGAGCGTCGCGATCGGCACGTCGAGGTGCGGCGTTCGGATGCCGCCCTTCGCGTTGCCGAAGCGGTCGCGCTCGATCGCGGCCGGCGAGCCCGACACCGCGATCGGCGGACCGGCCGGCGGCGCCTCGCCCGAGCGGACCCAGCGGTCGAGCGCGGCGTACGCGGCCTTCAGGACGAAGTGCGCCGGGCCCGAGTTCACCGGGCTCTCGCAGCGAATGATGCCGGGGATCGGCTCCGCGTTGACGATCACGGCGGCCGCGTCCGGCGTGTCGCCGAGATCCGAGAAGCCGACGAACAGCGTGTAGATGTCCGCGTGGGCCGTGCCCGCGACCTCCCAGAGCCGGAACATCGGCCCGTCGGGCTGGCGGTCGGGCAGGAAGCCGAGCCCGATCAGGTCGGACTCGGTCTGGAAGGTGAGGACCGGCACGCGCAGGTCGTCGCGGATCCGCACCGAGGCCGGCATCGCCGCGTCGCCGACCGGCGGCTGGACGATCGGCGCGCTGCCGCCTCCCCGACTGTGCACGAAGAACCCGTCGAAGAGCCGTGCGACCGGGTCGATCGCGTTCACGTAGGTCGTCATCCGGAACGCCGACTGCGACTCTCCCGCGGCGACCAGCCTCGCCGGTCGCAGCCCGCCCATCGGATCGGGACCGTCGCGCCGCAGCAGGGCGGCGCCCGCCTGCGAGAAGATGTCGTAGGAGAAGGAGTCCCCGGGATGGGAAAGCGATCCGTACCGCTCGGGGTCGACCTTCTTGAGCCCGGTCGAGCCCGAACCGAGCACCGAGAAACCGCCCTCCACGCCGACGTACTGCGCCGACACGCCGACCCATGCATGGCCCGAGCGGATCAGTTCGGTGTGCAGGCTGATCCAGTCCGGCGCGGCGTCGAGCCCGCCGCTCACGTTCAGCCACTCGACGACCACCGTGCCGTCGAAGCGCGCCGGGTCGCTCGGGCGGTGGACGAGGATGCGGGTGCGGTAGTCGGCGGTCGCACCGGGCGCCACTTCCCACCGGCCGTCGGAGCCGAGCGCGCCCACGGGCTCGAAGGCGCGCGCCGAGCCCGAGAGGAACCACTCGGACTGCTCGTAGCCGACGCTCGCGAGGTCGAACGCGGTACCGGCGACGAACGGCGGTCGTCCGGCCGTCACCGGGCCCTCGACTCGCGCGGTCGCCACGCGCCCGCCGCCGGGCCCGGAGTCGAGCCGTCCGCAACCCGTCGCGAGGGCGAGGGCGAGGACGGGAGCGAGGACGCGGGCGGTCGCCTCGCGCCGGTTGCGTCGCCGCGGGGTCGGGTGTGCAGGCTTGCGGGGCATGGGATCCTCCGGGCCCCGGGCTATCGCAGGCCCGAGGGCCGCGGCAAGCGGGATTTCTCGACGTTCGCGGGGCGGGCACGCCGGGCGCGGCGCTTGCTTCCCGGTCGCGAATCGCGCACTCGGGTCGTCCATGGCGAATCCTGCGCGTCTCGAGGCCGTGCTCTTCGACTTCGGCGGCGTGTTCCTCGACTCGCCCTTCGCGGCGGTCCGCGAATTCGGCGAGCGGGCCGGCATCCCGGACGACGGCGTGCTCGAGCTCGTCTTCGGTCGTTACGACGCCGACACCGACCACCCCTGGCACCGTCTCGAGCGCGGCGAGATCGACTTCCTCTCCGCGCGCCGGGAGATCATCGACCTCTCGACCGCAGCCGGCCACCGCGTCGACCTGGTCGAGGCCTTCGCGACGCTCGTCCGCGCCGGCATCCGCGCCGAGATGGTGGCGGTCGCGAGGGAGGTCAGGGCGGCGGGGCTGAAGAGCGCGATCGTGACCAACAACGTCCGCGAGTTCGGCGAGAGCTGGCGCGCGATGCTGCCGCTCGACGAACTCTTCGACGCCGTGGTGGACTCCCACGAGATCGGGCTCCGCAAGCCCGACCCCCGGATCTACGAGCACGCGCTCGGCCTGCTCGGCGGTGTCGCCCCCGCGAGCGCCGTCTTCCTCGACGACTTCGAGGGCAACGTCGCGGCGGCCGAGAGGCTCGGGATGCAGGGCATCCTCGTCGACCACGACGACTGGCCCCGGGCGATCGATCGGCTGCGCTCGCTCGTGTCCCGGGCGGCCGGGGCTCACGCGTGACGACCCGCCGAGCGGCCCCCGGCGTCGTCAGTCCGAGAACGCCCGCAGCTTGATCTTCCGGTTCGCCTCGGGCGCCGAGAACGTCGCCTGCCAGCAGGGGCCGGAAGTCGAGACCGCCTGCACGACGATCGGCGGCACGAGCGGCAGCACCGGCATGGGCAGATTCGCCCCGAGGCCGGTCACCCGCAGGATGCCGGCGCCGGCGTCGGCATCGAGCTTGAACGCCTCGAGCCCGTCGGGCAGTGCGATCGGGTCGCGGTACTGGAAGCCCGTGTCGGTCGTTTCCCAGCAGGGGGCCCCGCCGCAGTCGCCGCCCGCGAGCGCGTTCGCTCGCAGCACGAGTCGCGCCGCGCCGCCGGACTGGTCGAAAACGCACAGCGCGTAATCCTCGGCGGTCGTCGGGTCGCCGAAGTCCGCCGCCGCGACGCCCGCGTCCGCCGTCCACTTCCACAGGAGCGAGTCCAGGGCGTCGTTGCGCCGATCGACCAGGAGCAGTCGCGAGCCCCCGGGGCGGGCCTGGGCGCAGGCCGCGCGC
>JAGWVP010000428.1 GCA_018970825.1 bacterium
GGGGCGGGCCTGGGCGCAGGCCGCGCGCAGGCCGGGTGCGCATCCGACCGAGGGGTCGCAAGTCTCGCATGCCTCGCAGGAGACCGGCGATCCGGTGCAGACCCCCGCGACGCAGACGTCGCCGCTCGTGCATGCGTTCTCGTCGCTGCAGCGCCGTCCGTCGGGTTTCGACGCGTCGGCCGGGCAGGCGGAGTCCGTCCCGTCGCAACGCTCCTGGAAGTCGCAGGGGTCCGCCGCGGGCCGGCACACGAAGTCCGCAGGTCGCAGCGCGTCGTCGGGGCAGGTCGCGACTGCGCCGTCGCAGGACTCGGCGACGTCGCATGCACCCGCCGAAGCGCGGCACACGGTCCCCGCCGGGCGCAGCGCGTCGGCGGGGCACGAAGGCGAGGCGCCGTTGCATTTCTCGGCGAAGTCGCACGCGCCGGCCGAGGCGCGGCAGACGAACCCGGACACCGCGAGCTTGTCGCTCGGGCAGGTTCGACTCGATCCGTTGCAGGCTTCGGGAGCGTCGCACTCGCCGACCGCGGGCCGGCACACCGTCCCGGCGGCGCTCGGCGGGTGGGTGCAGGCGCCGGACCCGTTGCACACGTCGTTCGAGCAGGGCAGGCCGTCCGCCGTGCAGGCGGTGCCCGCCGTGGCGAAGCCGTCGGCCGGGCAAGAGCCCGAGAGCCCGTCGCAGGCCTCGGCCGCATCGCACTCGGAGGCTGCCGGTCGGCAGACCACCCCTGCCGTGACCGCGCAGGCCTCGGAGCAGCAGGTGCTCGCCGCGCCGTTCGACGACCCGGCGTCGCAGGACTCGTCGCCGGCGAGCACGCCGTCGCCGCAGATCTGGACGACGTTGCCGACCGGGTCCTGGCCGCCGACCGACGAAGACTCGACCGGCGTGCAGCCGCGGGCGACGACGTGGGCCGCCGTGTTGTGATGGGCGCCCACGAACGCGAAGCAGACGTCCGCGCCGGAGATCGTGCCGCCCTCGAAATCGTTGTCGTGCGGGAAGCCCCAGGGGCCGCCGTTTTCCTGCCAGCCCTCGAGCCGGAACCCGCGGCCGGTCGACTCGGTCGCCGCGAAGGAGTTGTGGTGCGAGTCGCCGCGCAGGTGGACCAGCCCCTCGACGCGGTTGCCGGAGTAGGTACCGCCCGGGGAGTTCTTCACGAACAGGCTCGCCTTGCCGGGGCCCGGGCTCTCGAGCACGTTGCCGGTCGCGACGGTGCCGCTCGACGAGAGCACGTACAGGTTCTCGGCGGCGCTGCGTCGCACCGTGTTTCCGTTCACCTGGTTGTCGTCCGCGCCGGTGCCGACGTGGATCCCCTCGTCGCCGCTGTCCTCGACGAGGTTGCCCCCGACGAGGTTGCCGGTCGTCGCCCCGGCGAGTTCGATGCCGTAGCGCAGGTTCGCCGGCGTCACGTCGTCGACGATCCGGTTCGCGCTCCCGCCGTCGACGCGGATGCCGCGGCCGAAGCCGGTCACGCGGCAGTTGCGGACCTCGGCGCCGACCGCGCCCGAGAGCAGGACGCCCCAGGTCTCCTGGTCGCCGCCGACGGCCCCGGTGATCGAGTGTCCGGCGCAGTCGAGAACGGCGCCGGAGCCGAGCACGAGTCCGACGCGGGGGCAGTTTTCGACGTCTCCCGAGAGCACGAGGGTGCCCGAGACCGTCGTTCCGCAGAGCGGGTCCGGCACCGGCGTCGGCACCGGGCTCGGAGTGGACGAGGGCGTCGCGGTCGGCGTGTCCGCGGGCGTCGGCGTCGGCGTGTCCGCGGGCGTCGCGGTCGGGGAAGGGGGCGGCGTCGACGTCGGGCCCGGGGTTGCACTCTCGACCGGCGTCCCCGTCGGGGTCGCCGCGGGAGTGGGGCTGGATTCGACTCCGGTCGGGACCACCGCTGCGTCGACGGCCCGGACGGGTGCCACGGTGGCGAGCGCGAGGCATGCCACGAGGAGGGCGACGACGAATCCGGGCGGGCGGCTCATGGCGTGTGCGCGGGCGATCCCCGTCACCGGGGCTGGCCGGTCGGACGGAGCCTATCGCCCCGTTCCCCCTCGCGCACCGGGGAAATTCCCGATGGCCGGTTGCCTCGCCGCGACGGGCTCGCCACGCTGCTGGCGCCATGGCCGGAGCGGAGAGTCGCCTGCACGCGTTTCCCGAGGGCCTCGCCTTCGCGCGGGAGCTCGGCCGCGCGACCGGGGCCGAGGTCCGCGTCGTCGACCTGCACCGCTTCCCGGACGGCGAGAGCCTGCTCCGGGTCCGCGGGCCCGTCGGCCGGCGGGCGGTCGTCGTCCGTCCCCTCGACGCGCCGAACGAACGGCTGGTCGAGGTCGTGCTCGCGGCCGATGCGCTGCGGCGGGCGGGGGCACGACACGTCACCCTGGTCGCGCCCTACCTCCCGTACATGCGACAGGACGCCGTGTTCGCGCCGGGGCAGCCGGTCTCGCAGCGGGCCGTCGCCGCGATGCTGGGGCAGGCCTTCGACCGGGTGCTCACGGTCGAGGCGCACCTGCATCGCGTGAGGTCCCTCTCGCAGGTGTTCCCGGTCCCGGCACTCTCGGTCTCCGCGGCACCGGCGGTCGGGCGATGGGTCCGCGGCTCCGGGACCGGTGCCGAGGACGTGGTGCTGGTCGGTCCCGACGAGGAGTCGACGGCGACGCTGCGCGCCGTGGCCGAGGCCGCGGGCGGGCTGCGCTGGGTCGTCGGCCGCAAGTTCCGCCGAGGCGATCGCGACGTGCGGGTGACGCTCCCGCGCGTCCGCGCGGATCGCGCGGTCGTCGTCGACGACGTCGCGAGCAGCGGCCGCACGATCGCGGCGACGGCGGAGCGCCTGCTCGGCTCCGGGGTGCGCCGCGTGGACGCGGTCGTCGTCCACGCCGTGTTCGCGCGCGGAGCGCTCGCGGCGCTCCGCGCCTCGGGCCTCGGCCGGGTCGCCTCCTGCGACACGATCGTCCACCGCACGAACGCGATCCCGGTCGCGGGACTGCTGGCGCCGCACCTCGGCCCGGCCTAGGAGGGGGCGTGGGAAAGGCCGGCTTCCGCATCCGCCACCTCGAGCTGGACACCCAGCGCGAGCACATCGTCGTCGTCCACGAGGCGGCCGTTCGCGAGGGAGACCTCGGATTCAAGCCGCTCGACCGCGTGGTGGTCCTCGGCCTCGACCCGGCGACCGGCGAGCGCCGCGAGGTGACGGCCGTCCTGAACTTCTGCCGCGACGAGCTCCTGCGGCCCGCCGAGATCGGCCTCACCGACGAGGTCTTCGCCGACCTGGGCCTGCCCGAGGGCACCGAGATCAGCGCGACGCTCGCGCCCGCGCTGAAGAGCCTCGACCGCGTCCGGGACAAGCTCTCGGGCCGACGCCTCGACCGCGCGGCCTTCGACGCGATCCTCGGCGACGTCGTCCGCCACCGCTACTCGAAGGTCGAGCTCACGATGTTCGTCCTCTCGTGCTCGATGCGACCGCTCGACCTCGAGGAGGTGGTCGACTTCACGCGAGCGATGATCGCGGCCGGCAACCGGCTCGACTTCGGCGCGGGCCCGATCGCCGACAAGCATTGCGTCGGCGGCGTGCCGGGACACCGCACGACGA
>JAGWVP010000429.1 GCA_018970825.1 bacterium
CGGTCGTGTAGATGGTGACCTGCGCCATCGCTCGCTAGGTAGTCGATGCCCCCGGGTGCGGCAACGGCCGCCACGGCCCTCCCGGACGCCCGGGGCCGGGAGACGCATGCAGGACTTCGATCGGCTGCTCGAAATCATGGCCCGCCTCCGCGCGCCCGGCGGCTGCCCCTGGGACCGCGAACAGGACCACCGATCGATCCGGAAGTACGTGATCGAGGAGGCCTACGAGGTCGCGGAGGCGATCGACCACGGAGACCCGGCGGAGCTCTGCACCGAGCTCGGAGACCTGCTGCTCCAGGTGGTCTTCCATGCGCAGATGGCGAGCGAGCATGGCGCCTTCGACGCGGCCGACGTCTGTCGCGCGATCTGCGACAAGATGGAGCGAAGGCATCCCCACGTCTTCGGCGAGGTCCTCGTGTCCGGGTCGGGCGAGGTGCTGCGCAACTGGGAACGCATCAAGGCCCACGAGCGCGGCCCGGGGGCCTCGGCGATCGACGGCGTGCCCCGCGCGCTGCCCTCGCTGCAGCGCGCCGAGCGCGTCTCGGAGAAGGCGGCGCGCGTCGGCTTCGACTGGCCGGACCGGGAGGCGGTGCTCGCGAAGGTCGACGAGGAACGCGCCGAGGTCGCGGACGCCCTCGCCTCCGGCGACGCGGCCGCGATCGAGCACGAGATCGGCGACCTCCTGCTCGCGGTGGCCAACCTCGCCCGCAAGAGCGACGTCGAGCCCGAGGCCGCTCTCTCGGCAGCCGTCGACCGTTTCGAGCGGCGCTTCCGCCATGCCGAGTCCGGCGCGCGGGGAAGCGGCACGGACCTCGGGGCCCTCGACGCGGCGGCGCTCGACCGTCTCTGGCAGTCGGCCAAGGCCGCGACTCGGGACGAAGCCCCCGAGGGGCGGGGAGCCGCTCGCCCCGGGGCCCGGCGGAGTCGGCCCCCCGAGCGTTGACCCGGGACCCCCCGACCGCTAGGCACGGTCTTTCGACCCGAGGGAACCATGGCCAATCACCCGTCCGCCGAGAAGAGACACCGCCAGTCCGTGAAGCGCGCCGAGCGCAACCGCGTCGTGCGCAGCAAGGTCCGCACCGTCGTGAAGCGGGCCCGGACCGCGATCGAGTCGGGTGACGCGGGAGCCGCGACGGCGGTCGCCGCCGCCTCTCGCGACCTCGACAAGGCCGCGACCAAGGGCGTCATCCACCGCAACAACGCCTCGCGCCGCAAGGCGCGCCTCGCCCGCCAGGCCGCCAAGGCCGCCCGGGCCTGATCGCTCAGCGCGCGCCGCCCGCGCGCGCGAGGCCGACCAGCCAGCGTTCGATCCTCGCCTCGACGGCAGGGGCCCCGGTCTTCGAGGCGACGTCGATCCGGGAGAGCGCCGCGAGCGCCGCCTCGAGTTCCGAGCGCATCCAGTTGCGCGCCCGGGGCACGACGAACCAGCCTCGACCGCCCCCGAAGGCCCGCTTTGCGGACTCCTCGTCGAGACCCGAGTCGAGGAGGGCCCGGGCCCGGAGAAGGGAGCGCACTTCGCCCGCGAGAGCGCCCACGACCATCTCGGGGCGCTCGCCCTGTGCGAACAGCGACCTCATTTCGACGATCGCACGCCCGATCCTGCGCTCGCGCAGGGCTCCTTCGAGCGCGAAGGCCGTGAGCGCACGCGCCCCGCCGATCCCGTCGAGCGCCTCGCGCGGGCCGACCGCGGCGTCGCCCCAACGCAGCGAGAGCTTCTCGAGTTCGCGGACGATGCGCCCGGGCTCGTTGCCCACGTGATCGGCGATCGCCTCGGCGGCTTCGGACGACAGCCGGAGTCCGAGAGCCCTCGCCCTGCGTCCCACGAGCGCCACCAACTCGCGCCGGGTTCCGGCCGGATCGCGCGAAGACCCGATCTCGAGCCTCTCGGTGCGATCGCGCAGGGACGCGAACAGCGAGCGCCGCAGGTCCGGGCTCTCGGCGAGGATCGCGACCGTCGTGCCGGCAGGCACCGAACCGAGCAACTCGACGAGCCCCTTCTGCGGCTCCTCGCGGAGTTTCTCGGCGTGGCGCAGGACGACGAGCCGCTTCCCGCCCGGTGCCACCGTCCCGATCGCCGTGCCCAGGTCCTCGAGGGAAGCACGATCTCCCTGGAGCACCTCCATGGCGCCGAAGCCGGGCACCCGCCCGACCGTCTCCTGCTGGATCGCATCGAGGCGCTCGCCCACGAGCAGAGGATCGCCCACGAGCAGGAAGACCTGCGACGCCGCGGAACGCCCGGCCGCTTCGCCCCCCTCCCCGCCGGTGCGGATCGCGCCCGCGGTCCCGCGCGAGGGAGCGCGGCGACCTCCGCCCGTCCCCGTCCCGGCCGCTCGCGGGCTCAGAAGTCCTCCACGATCGCGTTGTAGAGGTCGCGCGAGACGTTCTCGACGACGCGATCGAGCGCCTCGCGTTTCTGCGACTCCGAGAGCTGGACGTCGGTCAACTGGTTCAAGTCGTTCGCGTTCAGGTTCGACTGCGAGAGGAAGGCCGACGAGCTCGCGACGACGGTCTGCGTGACCGCGCCGTAGGAGTCGGTCTCGCGCAACGAGGAGATCCGCCACACGATCGCGCTCGACCGCGGGTCGCGCAGCGAGGCCGAGATCGTCATGATGGTCTCGTACTGGAGCGTCTCGTCGCTCTTCGAGAACGCGACCGGTCGGGTCTCCAACGACGTGATCGAACCCTCGAGCACGAGATCCGCTTCGGCCTGGTCGCGGACGACCTGGAACTGCCCGCGACGGGAGAACTCGAGCAGGAGGCCCTCGAGGACGTCGTTCTCCACGCCGGGGGAATGCGTTCGGTTCTCGAATCGAGAGACCAGCACCCGCCGCCCTCCCCCGGGCAGGGCGTTTCCCTCCCCGGGGAAGTGGTAGCCGCATCCCGCGAGCGCCGACAGCAGGACCGCCGCGAAGACCCTCCCGACCCGGCCCATCACAGGACCAGGTTCACGAGGCGGCCGGGAACCACGACCACCTTCTTCACCGGGCCGTCGCCGACGATCTCGCGGACCTTCTCGGAGGCGAGAGCAGCCGCCCGGAGCTCGTCCTCGCCCGCCGTGCGCGACACGGTCATCCGGTCGCGCACCTTCCCGTTCACCTGCACGACGATCTCGACCGAGTCCTCGGCGAGGGCCGCCTCTTCCCATGCCGGCCAGCCCGCGTCGTGCACGGAGCCCTCGCCGCCGAACCAGCGGTGCAGTTCCTCCGCGAAGTGCGGTGCGAACGGAGCGAGGAGGCGGCAGAAGATCCACGCGACCCCCGCATAGGCCCGGCTCGGCGCCGACATCGAGGCGCGGCAGCGCTGGGTCTCGTTCAGGAGTTCCATCAGGGCCGCGATCGCGGTGTTGAAGCCGAAGGCCTCGGTGTCGGCCGTGACCTTGCGGACGGCGGCGTGCACGCGGCGGCGCAGCCCGGCGTCCCGCTCGTCGAGGTCGACGGACGCGCCGACGAGGGCGTCTCGCTGGGCGGCCGGGATGCCCTGCAGCACCGCGGCGATCGCGTCGCGATCGCGGCCGAACAGCGCGG
>JAGWVP010000430.1 GCA_018970825.1 bacterium
GTCGCTCGGGGGGAAACGCGCCGCGCCACGCAACCGGCAGGCCCCGCGACTCGTCGCGAAGCGCTTCGACCCAGGCTTCGCGGCCCGCGACGCTGGCGCCGTGGATCGCCAGGCGGAAGCGCGCCGGGTCGAGCCGGGTCGCCGCGTGGACGAGCAGGTCGAGACCCTTGTGGGGCAGCCAGGTGCCGACGAACACGAAGCGCAGCGGATCGCCGGGCGTGCCGGATCCGAGACGGCGCCCCTCGACTCGGCTCGGTGCGCGCGCGAGCCCGGGATCCGCGACCCGGATCCGCCCGGCGAGAAACGGCCAGGCATTCTCGTGACGCGAGGCCAGCGCCAGCGAGGGCGCGAGCAGCAGGTCGACCCGGTCGAGCGCGCGCGCCATGAAGTCGAAGCGCACCCGCCCGAGCGCGCCGCCGCCCAGGTCTTCCAGGCAGGCGTCGCAGCGAGCGCCCTCGTCGGGCCCCTCGCAACGGCGTCCGTCGCGATCGAGCAGGTAGAGGCGGTGGCACAGGTGCCAGGAGTCGTGCAGCGAGAGGACGGTCGGAAGTCCGCGGGCGCGCGCGAGGGCGAGCAGGTTCGGCGAGAGCATCACCGTGTGCTGGAAGTGCACGACGTCGGGACGCGCCTCGTCGAGGAAATGCGTGAAGGCCGCGTCGAAGGCAGGGTTGTCCCAGGTCGAGGCGAGGTCCGGGAAGGCGCCGGCGGGCGCCCCGACGCGGACGACGCGCACGCGGGGGTCGCGGGCGTCGCGCTCCTCGCTCGCGTGCGCACCCGGCGCGTAGTCCCGGGCGAAGACCTGCACCTCGTGGCCGCGCGCGGCGAGCGCCCGGGCCTGCTCGCTCGCGACGAGCTCGACGCCCGCGGACTCCAGCGGCGGGTAGCCGTGCACGACGAAGGCGATGCGCACGAAGGCCGGTCCTAGCAGACCGCGGACGAAGCAGGCCAAGCACGCCCCTCGGCTCGGGCCGGGAGACGGCCGGAACCGCTCAGCCCGTCTCCCGGCCGCGAGCGCGGGGCCCGAGCTCCTCGAGCGCACCCACGAAGTCGCCCCAACTCGCCCGAGCGACGGCCGCGTCGATGCGCGTCGCATCGAAGCGCAGCCCGTGACGGATCCGCTCGAGCGCGGCGGCGAGCGCGTCCGCGTCGAGCGGCGGCACGAGGAGCCCGGTCGAGCCGTCCTCGACCACTTCGGGAAGTCCCCCGACGGCCGTCGTGACGACCGGCCTTCCGTGCGCCCATGCGAGCGGCACGACGCCGGACTGCGTTCCGTCGCGATAGGGGAGGACGACGACGTCCGCGGCGGCGAACAGCGTCGCGGCCTCCGCGTCGGGCACGTAGCGGTCGACCAGGTGGACGTGCCCCGCGAGCGGCGGCCGCGCGACCCGCGCGTCGGCGGCGGCACGATCGACGTACCACTCCCCCGCGACGATCGCGCGCCACGGCGGATCCCCGGGCGCGAGCCGCGCGAGCGCGTCGAGCAGCAGGTCGACGCCCTTGTAGGGGCGCACGTAGCCGAAGAAGAGGAACAGCGTCTCGTCCTCGGGCACGCGGAGCTCGCGCCGCGACTCCGAGCGATCGCGCCGCTCGACGTTGCGCGACGGGACCGGGTGGCGCAGCACGGTGACCGGACCGGTCACGCCGAGGGCCGCGAGTCGGCGCGCCTCCGACGACGCGTGCACCAGCAGCGCGTCGCCCTCGCGAAACCCGAGCGTCGCGAGCGCATGGGGGAACGCCACGCCTTCGTGGGGCTCCGCGTTGTGGACCATCCACGCGACGCGCGCGCCCGCCCGGCGCGCGGAGCGGGCGATCGCCGCGAGCGACGCCTGGAAGAACGGGTGCCAGCGCTGGAGCACGACCACGTCCGGCCGAAAGGCCGCGACCTCGGCCGCGGCGTGGCGCCAGGAGAGCGGATCGAGCGAGTCCAGCATCGGCCGCGCATCGCGGTCGTCGGGCGACGGCGGCCGGGCGCCGGGCTCGAGCTGGGACGTGCCCGGGAAGAGCAGCGCGGGATAGAGGCGACGGAACGAGACGACCAGGACCTCGTGCCCGCGTGCTCGCGCGGCCGCCGCCATCTCGGCCGTGTGCAGGGCGATGCCGCCGCGCCAGGGCGGCGCGGGGCCGACGATCGCGAGCCTCACGTCGGGTCCGCGGCGCGCGACGTCGCGTCGGGCGAGGCGGCGGCTTCGCGAGGCATCGAGTGGCCCTGCCCGTCTCGTGCGGCAGCGCCCGCGGGTGCCGCCGCGGCGGCGAGCCCGAGCAGGACGCCGGTCGGGAGCCCGTCCGCCGCGACCCGCAGGAACCAGTGCACCACGTCGTGCGCGGCGAGCGCGAAGACGCCGAGCGCCGCACCGACCGCGACGCCGCGCCAGGCGCGCGGGCCTCGCCCGGCGCCCGCGAGCCCGAGGGTCGGCGGTCCGAGCAGCGTCGTCGCGCCGGCCAGGAGCCCGACCACGCCGAGCTCGGCCCACAACTGCAGCACGATCGAGTGCGTGTGGCTCGTGAACCAGAACCGGTCGAGGGGATTGTCGTTCGCCTCGAACGGCCAGTTGCCGGCACCCACGCCGAGCCACGGATGCGCGCGGATGACCCGCGCTGCGAGCGCGTAGACGCGCCCGCGCGACCCGAGTCCGCCGTGCGCGATCCAGGCCCGGCGCGCGACCATCGCGGCGACCGCCGCGGCCAGCCCGAGGCTGCCGATGCCGAGCGCGAAGCCCCGGCGGGCCGCGGGGTCCCGTCGCCAGCGGCGGAGATGCCCGCCCTCCCACGCGAGCAGGGCCGCGACGGCGACGAGGCCGCCTCCCGCCATGACCGCGATCGAAGCCGCGGAGCCGCTCGCCCACACGCCGGCCGTCGCGAGCAGCGCGCCCGCGGCACAGGCGATCCGCCAGGGGCCGAGAACGGCGCAGGCGAGCAGCAGCATGCCGACCTGCTCGACGAACTCGGCGAGGCGGTTGGGGTGGTAGTAGAGCCCGCGGCCTCGCACGAGATCGCCGAGCGTGATCACCCGCAGCGCGAGCTCCTGCGGGTCGCCGAGCGGTCGCACCCAGTGGAGTCGCTCGGCGATCGCCCATCCCGCGGACGGCAGGAGCGAGAGCAGGAAGGCCGCGACGAGCGGGCGCGGGTCGCGACGCTCGTGGGCCATCGCGAGTGCGGCCGCCAGGACGATCGCGAGCCACTTGCCGCACTCGCGCACCGCGAACCACGGCGCACGCGCCCAGAGCGAGGACACGAGCACCCACGCCGGCAGCGCGAGCAGCGCGGCGAGCGCGAGAGGTCGCGCGGCGACCGCGCGGGCGATCGCGGGCGCGCGGCCTGCGGCTGCGCCGAGGAGCACGAGGGTCGGCACTTCGAGGCCCGCCACGACCGGCAGGCGCAACGGCAGCGAGGCGACGAGCAGCGGGAGCGCGAGCGCCGGCCGGGCGAATCCGACGGCCGCCGCGAGCGCGACGATCCCCGCGGCCGACGCCCCTCCGACGCTCACCGCGACCCTGCGGGCCCG
>JAGWVP010000431.1 GCA_018970825.1 bacterium
CGGACGAAGGTGCCGGGCCCGTCGATCGACCGGTCGACGTGCGACTCCGCGGCGAAGTTCACGACCGCGGTCGGCCGGTGCTCGCGGAAGACCGCCTCGACGTCGTCCGGGTCCGCGACGTCCCCGTGGACGAACGCGTAGCGCGGATACCGTTCGACGTCGTGCAGGTTCGCGAGGCTCCCCGCGTAGGTCAGCTTGTCGAGCACGACGATGCGCGCGTCGGTGCTCTCGAGCGCGAGGCGCACGAAGTTGCAGCCGATGAACCCGGCGCCCCCGGTGACGAGCCAGCACTTCACGCCGTCGGGGGTACCGCAGGCCGCCCCCGGTCGCCAGCCGGAGAGGCGCTCGCGCCCCTCACCCGGCCGGGGGCTGGTGGGCGGGTCGCAGCAGGTCGACGACCGACTTCACGGGATTGAAGGTCTCGACCGGCACGTCGACGAACACGGTGGACCAGTCGGACATCGCGCCGTTCCAGAGGCCCGGGTGCTCGAGGGCCCGCAGCGCCCGCCCGCCGCTCGACTTCTCGGCGACGAACGCTGTCGCGGGGTCGACGTGCGCGCGCAGGTCGAAGGGGCGCCCGTTGCGGTCGTGGAGCGAGCAGGCGAGGTCGACCGGGTTGAAGTGGGTCGAGGCCGAGAAGATGGCGCGCTGCATCCGCTCCTGCAGGTTGATCTGGGCGGTCTCGACGATCTGGAGCGAGGCGATCTCCTCCTCGCCGCACCAGAACGGCCCGCCGCCGGGATCGCCGGTCACCCGGACGACGCCGCAGACCCGCAGCGGCCGGTCGAGCTTGGAGCGTGCGAAGCGAGCGGCCTCCTCGCCGGGGTTCTCGACGAGCGAGCGCGGGACCTCCTGGCCGAGTTCGGTCACGAGCAGGTGGAAGGCACGCTGGACGGCGCCGGGGCCGCCCCGGTCGAGGTCGCCGAGGACGGAGTGGATGCGTCGCTCGATCACCGTGAGGAGGCCGCCGGTGATCCGCTTCCACTCGACGCAGACGGCCCGGCGGTGGTCGGGCACGACGTTGTCGATGTTCTTCACGTAGAGCAGGTCGGCGTCGAGCGCGGCGACGTTGCCGATCAGGGAGCCGTGGCCTCCCGGGCGAAAGAGAAGTCGCCCGTCCGCGTCGCGGAACGGCCGGCCGTCGGCGTCGATCGCGACCGTGTCGCTCGACGGGCTCTGCTCCGAGAACCCGACCTCGAAGCGGACGCCGAGGTCGCGCTCGAGCGACGGTCGCACGCGTGCGAGCGCGTCCTCGAACGCCCGGCGATGCTGCGGCGAGACCGTGAAGTGGAGGCGCGCGGTCTGCCCGGCGTCGCGCACGATCCCGGCCGACTCGACCAGGTGTTCCTCGAAGGCCGTGCGACTCCCGTCGGGGTAGGAGTGGAACGGGATCAATCCCTTCGGAAGGGACGCGTAGTCGAGGGCCCCGGCGTCGAGGAGGGCATCGAGCCAGGGGCCGAGGTCGTCTCCCGGGCCGGGGGCGACGCCGGGGGTGCCCCGGGCTTCCACGGCGCGTGCGAGTTCGCCCCGGAAGGGCAGGCGGCCGAGCCCCTCCGCGAACCCGCGCATCTCCTTCGCATCGGCGTCGCCTGCGGCCGCCCGCTCGACGAGCGACTCGAGCGTCACGGGCCGCGTGCCCGCGCGCGCGGCGAGCAGCGACTTGAACATCCGCGTCGCGGCGCCCGAGGCGGGCACGAACGACGTCCAGCGGCCGGCCGAGGCGGTCGTGCGCCACGCGGCGAGGCAGGCCTGCTTCTCGTGCTCGCCGAGCACCCGGACCCCGTCGCCCTTCGACGCGTTGCGGACGAGCCGGATCGGCGGGGGCGGGTCGCGCAGCAGCGCGAGCTGGCGCTCCACCTCCGCCATGTCGAGGCCGCGAGCGGCCACCTGTTCGGCGTCGCCCGGTCGCCAGTCGGAGGCGCTCACCCGGGTCTCCGCGCGGCCGACCGCTTTCGAGATCGAACCATTCGCCGCACGGGTACCATGCGGGCGGACTCTCGGGAAGGCGACGAGCGGGTCGTCGCGAGGGAAGGGGTGCGGCGACTTGCCGCTCGGTCGGGTCGCTGATAGCGAGGGGCGCCCGGATCGACCCGATGCAGACGGATTCCACGCGCACCCGCGCGGCCGACGCCGCGACGACGGCCACCCGCATCCTCGACGTCGCCGAGCAGTTGTTCGCGGAGCGCGGGTACGCGGCGGTCTCGGTGCGCGACATCGCGGGCCGCGTCGGTCTCAACCAGGCGAGCCTCTACAACCACTTCCCGAGCAAGCAGGCGCTCTACGAGGCCGTCCTCGAACGCGGTCTCGCCCCGATCCGGCAGATCCTCCTGCACGGCGGCGCACGGATGCTCACGCCCGAAGGCGGCGACCTGCTGCTCGAACGCCTGGTCGAACAGCTCTGGAGCACGCCCCACCTGCCGAAGCTGGTCGAGCGCGAGATGCTCGACGACGGGGCGTGGTTCGAGAGCCTCGCCCGCGAATGGCTCACGCCGATCTACGAGGTCGGCCGCCAGGCGATGGCCGCGACCTCCGACCCGTCGGGCTGGAGCGAGGAGGAGCTGCCGCTGGTCGTCGTCGGCATGTACCACCTGCTCTTCGGGTTCTTCTCCGCGACCGCGCTGCTCCGCCGGGTGATCGGCGTCGACCCCCGCGCGCCGGAGATGCGGCGGATCCACCTCGCGTTCGTGAAGGACGCGAGCCGCCGCCTCATGCGCCCGGGTTCGGCGGCCTGAGGCGGGTCGCGGGACGATTGCGCCCCGGGCCTCCGAGCAGCCAGCGCGACCACCAGTCGAGGGCCCTCGTCCGACTCTCGTCTCCGAGGTCGTGGCCTCCGCCCTCGAACACGTCGAAGCGGAAGCGATCGGGTGCGCCCGCCTTGCGGTAGGCTTCCCGGAAGGCGTCGGCGGTACGCTCGGCGCACGCGATCGGGATCGCCGGGTCGGTCTCCCCGACCATGAGCAGGAGCGGCCGCGGCGGGAGCTTCGACGCCCGTCCGATCGGCTCGATGCGCCGGATCTCCGCGAGGTAGTCCGGGTCGAGCGGGAGCGGACCGTCGCCGACCCAGCGCGGGTCGTCGTTCAGCGCGAGCCGGGAGCTTCGCAGGAAGGCCAGGTAGTCGCCGCAGGCGACGCGCACCACGGCGACCGACAGCCGCGGCTCCACCTCCATCGCCTGCAGCGCGACGAAGCCGCTCGTCGAGCTGCCGCCGATCGCGATGCGCGTGCGGTCGACCTGCGGCATTCCCGAGAGGAAGTCGACGACCCGGGGGATGCTCGCGTGCGCGTCCTGCGTGACGAGCTGGAAGTACGCCCGACCGACGATCCCGGGCCGCGGCGCCGCGAGCAACCAGGCCCCCACCGAGTTCGCCGATTCGGGTGCACGGGACGGATCGGTTTCCGGGCCGGCGGACCCCGTCGTGGCCGGGGGCGCTCCGGTGCCGGACGCGAGCGCGCGGCCCGGGTCCCCGGGCCCCGCCGCGTCGGCAGGGCTCGCCGCCTTCGC
>JAGWVP010000432.1 GCA_018970825.1 bacterium
CTCCAGGCGACCCTGGTGGCGGACTGCTTCGGGCGCGCCCACTACGCCGCGATCTTCGGTCGCCTGCTCGCGTTCTCGGTCGGTCTCCAGGCGGTGGCCGTTCCGCTCGCGGGATGGCTGCGCGACCGGACCGGCGCCTACGAGCCGATCTTCGCCGTGCTCGGGGCGACGACGCTGCTGTCGGCGGCCGCCGCGCAGCGGCTCACCTTCCTTCGCCACTCCGGAGCCGGGGCGGACGAAGGTTGACACCCCGGGGGTGCCTTGGTACCCGAAAAGGCCGATTTTCCCGCAGATTCAGGCACGTAGCTCAGTGGGAGAGCGCTTCCTTGACACGGAAGAGGTCGGCGGTTCAATCCCGCCCGTGCCTATCCCCCAGGATCGCCGATGCCCGAGATCTCCCTTGAAGTCCCCGGCCGGGGCATCGTCGCGGCGGCCGCCGGGGAGACGGCGCGCGAGGTCCTCGAGCGCGCGGGCGTCCTCGGCGACTCCGTCGCCGCTCGCCTGAACGGCCGCTCGGTCGATCTCTCGACCCGGGTCGAGGCCGACGGTCGCCTCGCCCCGGTCGCGCCGGCCAGCCCCGAGGGGCTCGAGGTCCTGCGCCACTCGACCGCCCACCTGATGGCGCAGGCCGTGAAGCGCCTCTTTCCCGCGGCCCAGATCACGATCGGCCCGGTGATCGAGGACGGGTTCTACTACGACTTCTCGTTCGAGCGGCCGTTCACGCCCGAGGATCTCGAGCGCATCGAGCGCGAGATGCAGAAGATCGTCGCCGAGGACCTCGCGGTCGCGCGCACGGTCGAGGCCCGCGACGCGGCAGTCGGCCGATTCCTCGGCATGGGCGAGAAGTACAAGGCCGAGATCATCGGCTCGATCCCCGCAGGCGAGGACGTCTCGCTCTACGGGCAGGGCGACTTCGTCGACCTCTGCCGCGGCCCCCACGTGCCGTCGACCGGGCGGCTCGGCGCCTTCAAGCTCACGCACGTCGCGGGTGCCTACTGGCGCGGCGACGAACGCAACGAGATGCTCCAGCGCGTCTACGGCACGGCCTGGGCCGACCGGGAGACGCTCGAGGCGCATCTCGCGCTGCTCGAGGAGGCGCGCAAGCGCGACCACCGCCGGCTCGGACCCGCGCTCGACCTGTTCTCGCTGCACTCGATCTCGCCCGGCATCCCGTTCTTCCATCCGCGCGGCACGATCGTCTACAACCAGCTCGTCGCCTACGTGCGCAGCCTCTACGAGCGCTACGGCTACACCGAGGTCGTCACCCCGCTCATCTACAAGACCGAGCTGTTCAAGACCTCGGGCCACTACGACAGCTACCGCGACGACATGTTCCTCCTGCGCGCCGACGAGGAGGAGTACGGCGTGAAGCCGATGAACTGCCCCGGCCACGTCCACCTCTTCGCGCAGGGCAAGAAGTCCTACCGCGACCTGCCGATCCGCTACGCCGACTTCTCGCGGCTCCACCGCTTCGAGCGCTCGGGCGTGCTCTCCGGGCTCACCCGCGTGCGCGGCTTCTCGCAGGACGACGCCCACGTCTTCTGCACCCCCGAGCAGGCCGACGAGGAGTTCGCGCTCTTCCTGCGGATGACCCGGGAGGTCTACGACGCCTTCGGCTTCGAGGACGTGGCGGTCGCGGTCGAGACCCGGCCCGAGAAGTTCCTCGGCGAGCCCGCCCTGTGGGACGACGCCGAGCGGACCCTCCAGGAGGGGCTCCGCCGGGCCGGCTTCGACTACACGCTCTCGCCCGGCGACGGCGCCTTCTACGGACCCAAGATCGCCTTCAACTTCCGGGACGCATTGAAGCGGTCCTGGACCCTGTCGACCATCCAGGTCGACTGTGCCATGCCCGACCGGTTCGGGATCCGCTACGTCCGGCCCGACGGGGCCGAGGGGCGCCCGGTCATGCTCCACCGGGCCATCCTGGGGTCGATCGAGCGGTTCATCGCCATCCTGGTCGAGCACACCGCGGGGGATCTGCCCCTGTGGCTGGCGCCCGAGCAGGTCCGGGTGTTAAGCGTGACGGATCGCTCCGCGGAGTACGGGGAAGCGGTGGTCCGGCGCCTTCGGGCGGCCGGGCTGCGGGCCGAGCTCGATTCGAGGAACGAAAAACTCGGGTTCAAGATCCGCGCGGCCGAGATGATGAAGATCCCGGCCGTCGCGGTGGTCGGGGACAAG
The DNA here is from genome assembly GCA_018970825.1 of bacterium. Taxonomy (GTDB): domain Bacteria; phylum Desulfobacterota; class Binatia; order UBA12015; family UBA12015; genus REEB422. Next base: position 2,179 of record JAGWVP010000432.1, read on the forward strand.
GAAGCAAGCCAGGACATGGTCGCGCCGCGTTGGCGCGGCGAGGGAAATCGGCCGGCCCAGGCGCTCGGCGAGTTTTTGGCCGAGGCGGTGACGAGGGCGGCGATGCCCGGGACCGGCGAGGCCGCTTCGGGCCCCGTCGGGGTCGACTGAAGAACCGGACGAAAGACGCGAGAGAGAGATGCCCAAGATCAAGTCGAACCGCTCTGCGGCCAAGCGATTCAAGAAGACCGGCAGCGGCGGCGTGAAGCGCTCGCATGCGTTCGCCCGTCACCAGATGTCCTGCAAGTCCCGCAAGCTCAAGCGCAAGCTGCGCCACTCGGCGATGGTCGACGCGGTCGACGTCCCGGCGGTCAAGCGGCTGCTGCCCTACCTCTGAGGAGAACGGCCCATGCCTCGCGTCAAACGCGGTACGAGCGCGCGCGCGCGCCGCAAGAAGGTGATGAAGCTCGCCAAGGGCAACGTCGGCGGGCGTCGCAAGCTGTACCGGGCGGCACGAGAGACCGTCGAGAAGGGCCTGACCTACGCCTATCGCGACCGCAAGGTCCGCAAGCGGGACTTCCGCTCGCTCTGGATCGTGCGCATCAACGCGGCGGCCCGCGCGGCCGGCACGACCTACAGCCGCCTCGTGCAGGGTCTGAAGAAGGCCGGCATCCAGATGGACCGCAAGTCGCTCGCCGAGATCGCGATCCACGACGCCAAGGCGTTCGGCGACATCGCCGAGCGCGCCAAGGCGGCGCTGGCGGCCTGAGGAGGCCGCCCGGGCGGCCGCGAGGCCTGCCCGCCGGGCGGGACGATCGTTGTCGCTCGTCGCGGAGATCGAGGCCCTCGAGGCCGCCACCCTGGCCCGGGCCGAGGGGCTCTCGGGCGACGAGGAGCTCGAGCATCTCCGCGTCGAGGTCCTCGGTCGCAAGGGTGCGCTCACCGCGATCCTGCGCGGCCTGAAGGACGTCCCGGCCGACGAGCGTCCGGCGATCGGCGAGCGTGCGAACGCCGCCAAGCGGGCGATCGAGGAGCGCATCGAGGCGGCCCGCGCCGCGGCCCGCGCCGTCGCCGAGTCGTCCCGGCTCGCGAGCGAGGTCGTCGACGTGACGCTGCCCGCGAGCGGCTGGCCGCGCGGGCGTCGCCACCCGCTGCTTCGCACGATGGAGGAGGCGATCGACATCTTCGAGCGCATGGGCTTCGAGGTGGTCGAGAGCCCCGAGATCGAGGACGACGAGCACAACTTCGAGGCCCTCAACTTCCCCGACGACCACCCGGCGCGCGACATGCAGGACACCTTCCTCCTCGAGGACGGGCGTCTGCTCAG
>JAGWVP010000433.1 GCA_018970825.1 bacterium
GCCCACGACCAGGTGGATGGACGCGGCGGTGAGAGCGGCGCCGAGGAGGAACGTCGCGTTCAGCGCGAGCGCCGGGTCGTGCGTCGCCAGGTACACCGGGGCGAAGAGCGGCAGCGCGCCGAATCCCGCCTCGACGAAGAGCAGCGAGTGCCGGACCGGGTGGTACAGGTTCGCATCGAGCAGCGTCGACGGCGCGCGCACGAGCGCCTCGGTTTCCCATGCACCCGCCCACGCCGTGAGCAGGGCATCGAAACGACAGGCCGGGTGGGTGTCCGGGAGACGGGTCGAGAGGTGCCCGCCGAGCGGCCAGGTGAGGAGAACGACCACGGCCAGCCACGCGAACGGCACGACCACCACGTGGCGCGCCCAGGGCCGCCATGTGGGACGACACGGACCGGACGTGCGCGAGGGCTCGCCTCCCTCCGTCACGACGCTCGCCGATCGCGCGGTCATCCCCGGGTCGGGCATGCCGCGCAGGATCGCAGATCGCCCCTCGTCCGCGAAACGACGCGTTCTCCGCGGGTCCGCGACGCGGCCACGGGCGGGCGAGGGGCCCATGGCGGCGGCCGTCCGACCCGAGACGAGCGTGCGCGCTCGATTCCGGGGCACGCACGCCTTGCCCCCCCGCGCTCGACCTGATCGAACACCCGCCGGGAATGGAACCGACCCGAGACGAACCGGAGGACGCGAGCGCGTTCGGGCGCGCCGTCGCGCGGATCGCGGCGGGCGCCGACGCGCACGTCGAGGCGCGCGCGCTGCTCGCGCGGATGACGCTTGCCGAGAAGCTCTCCTGCCTCGACGGCGACACGCCCTTCTGGGACGGGCTCGTCGACATGATCGCCGGCGGCTACTACGAGCACACCTACCCCGCCGCGGCCGTGCCTCGGCTCGGCGTGCCCGGCATCGCCTTCAGCGACGGGCCGCGCGGAGTCGTCGTCGGCAGCGCGACCGCCTTCCCGGTCAGCATGGCGCGCGGCGCCACCTTCGACCCCGCGCTCGAGGAACGGATCGGCGACGCGATCGGCCTCGAACTGCGCGCCGTCGGCGCGAGTTTCTACGGCGGCGTGTGCGTGAACCTGTTGCGCCACCCCGGCTGGGGACGAGCACAGGAGACCTACGGCGAGGACCCCTTCCACGTCGGCGAGATGGGGGCCGCGCTCGCACGCGGCGCGCAGCGCCACGTCCTCGCCTGCGTGAAGCACTTCGCCTGCAACTCGATCGAGAACGCCCGCTTCAAGGTGGACGTGACGGTCGACGAGCGCGCCCTGCACGAGGTCTACCTGCCGCACTTCCGCCGGATCGTCGCGGAGGGCGTCGCGAGCGTGATGAGCGCCTACAACTCGCTGAACGGCGAGTGGTGCGGGCAGAATCGCGCGCTTCTGACGGGCATCCTGCGCGACGAATGGGGCTTCGACGGAATCGTCGTGTCGGACTTCCAGCACGGGCTTCGCGACGCTGCGCTCTCGGTCGAGGCCGGGCTCGACGTCGAGATGCCCTTCGTCATGATCCGGGCGCAGCACCTGCCGAGCGCGCTCGAGCGCGGGGAGCTGTCGATCGACGCGGTCGACCGGATCGTCGAGAGGGTGCTCGCCGTCCAGCTGCGTTTCGCGCGCACGCTCGCCGCCCCGGCCGATCCGTCGATGGTGGCCTGCACGGCCCACCGGGCCCTCGCCCGGGAGGCCGCCGTCCGCTCGATGGTGCTCCTGCGCAACGAGGGCCCGGTCCTGCCGCTCGACCGCGGGCGGCTGCGCCGTGTCGCCGTGGTCGGCCGGCTCGCCGACGTGCCCAACCTGGGCGACGGCGGCTCGAGCAACGTCCACCCGCCCGAGGTCGTCACGCCTCTCGCCGGCCTGCGCACGGCACTCCCCGGGGTGGCGATCGAGGTCGACGACGGTGCCGACCCCGCGCGCGCGGCGGAGATCGCGCACGGCGCCGACGTCGCGGTCGTCGTGGTCGGCTACACGCACCTCGACGAAGGCGAGTACATCGATCCGCGTGGAATGGCTCACCTGGTTCCGCTCTATCCTCCGATGACGGATCCCTCGACCGGCGAGCGCTTCGCGGCGGCCTTGAGGAAGTCGGCCGAGGGTCGCGGCATGGCTCCCGGCGGCGACCGCCGTCGGCTCGAGCTCTCCGAAGCCGACGAGGCGCTGCTGCAGGCCGTCGCGAGCGCGAACCCTCGCACGGTGGCGGTGGTCATGGGCGGCAGCGCGATCCTGATGGAGAGCTGGCGCGACCGCATCCCCGCGATCCTGCTCGCCTGGTACCCGGGCATGGAGGGCGGGCACGCGCTCGCCGACGTGCTGCTCGGTACGGAGGAGCCCGGCGGGCGCCTGCCGTTCGCGATCCCGACGCGGGCCGATCACCTGCCCGACTTCGACCCGGACGCGGAGTCCGTCGTCTACGACCTCTGGCACGGACAGTGGAAGCTCGATCGCGACGGGCATGCCGCGGCCTTCCCGTTCGGCTTCGGGCTCGGATACGCGCCCACCTCGATCGAGGACGTCCGGGTGGAGCGCCACGACGACGGGCACGTCGTCCGGTGCAGCGTCCGCAACCACGGCGACCGGGCGGGGTCCGAGGTCGTGCAGGTCTACGCGGGCCGGCCCGGCTCCGCGTGGGAGCGCCCCGCCTCCCGCCTGGTCGGCTTCGCTCGGGTCGAGGTCCCCCCCGGCGCGGCGCGCGAGGTCGCGGTGCCGGTCGAGTGGTCGGCCGTCGACGTGCGCGACGGCGCTCGCTGGGTGCGAGAGCCGGGCCGCTGGGAACTCCGGGTCGGCCGCCACGCGGGCGATCCGGGAGCCGCCATCGTCGCGGTCGATCGCTGAGCGGGCCTTGACGGCGCTGCCATGGCGCGCCGGATCGCGCGGTTCTACGACCCGCGCATGGATGCTAGCCTCGAACCCATGACCGGGCCGAAGCGCAGGGCCACCTACGACGACGTACTCGCGGCACCCGAGCACAAGGTCGCGGAGATCCTCGACGGCGACCTGTTCCTGAGTCCACGCCCGGCCTTCCCGCACGCGCGCGCGACGCTCCGCCTGGGCGCGATGCTGGACGCATTCGACGAGGAGAGCGGCACTCCGGCCCGCCCCGGGGGATGGCTCTTCCTGTTCGAGCCGGAGCTGCATTTCGCCGACGACGTCGTCGTGCCGGACCTTGCCGGCTGGCGACGCGACCGCGTGCCTCGCATCCCGAACGTCCCGTGGCACGGAGTCGCGCCCGACTGGGTCTGCGAGACGCTCTCGCCATCGACCGCGCGCATCGACCGCACGCGCAAGCTCGCGATCTACGCCCGCGAGGGAGTTCGCCATGCCTGGCTCGTCGACCCGACCGCGCACACGGTCGAGATTCTCTCCCTCGTCGGCGGGCACTGGGTCGTCGCCGGGAACCACGGCGGCGACGACGTCGTGCGCGCCGATCCGTTCGCGGCGATCGAGATCCCCCTCGCCCGTCTCTGGATCGACTGACTC
>JAGWVP010000434.1 GCA_018970825.1 bacterium
TACGCCTCGCTCGACCAGGCGATCCTGGCCGACGCAGCCGGCGAGCCGAAGCTCGGGCTGTTCGCCCGCATCGCGGTGAACGAGCGGTTGAACGACAATCCGATCGTCCTGAATTCGGAGGCGGGCCTGAATCTCTTCCGCCCGCTCCCGTTCCGCCCCGACGACGTCCTCGGACTCGGCTTCGGCACCACCCGCTTCGGCGACCGCATCCGGCGCCTGTTGACCGAACTTCCCCCCGGCGAGACCGTCCTCGAACTCACCTACCAGGCGCAGGTCACGCCCTGGCTCATGATCCAGCCCGACCTGCAGTACTTCTTCTCGCCCGCGATCTCGCGAAGGGACTCCCTCATGCTTGGCCTCGAGGTCTCCGCGACGTACTGACACACCGATGTCCACGCTGTCGTGCCACGCACGGCCCGGGGCGGACGTCGCCGCGGACCTGGGCGTCGACCTCGCCCGCGGCCTCGACGAGGCCGAGGCGCGGCTCCGTCTCGAACGAGACGGTCCGAACGCGCTCCGGGTCGAACGCGGTACCCCGTGGTGGCGCATCGCGGCGCGTCAGTTCGCGAGCCTCGTCGTGCTCGTCCTGGTCGGGGCGGCGGCGCTCTCGCTCGCTCTCGGCGAGACGATCGACGCGGCGGCGATCGCTGCCATCGTCCTGCTGAACGCGGTGATCGGGTTCCTGCAGGAGTATCGGTCGGAGCGCGCGGTGGCGGCGCTGCGGCGGCTCGCGGCGCCGCGCGCGCGCGTCGTCCGCTCGGGGGCGGCGCGGATCCTCGCCGCCGACGAGGTCGTGCGCGGGGACGTGCTCCTGCTCGACGCGGGCGACGTCGTGGCCGCCGACGCACGGCTCGTCGAGGCGGCCTTGCTCCGGACCGACGAGGCCCCGCTCACCGGCGAGTCGGAGCCGGTCGCGAAGTCGACCGAGCCGCTGCCCGGGGAAACCCCGGTCGCGGACCGTGCGAACTGCGTGATGCTCGGCACGCACGTCGTCGCCGGCAGCGGGCGTGCGGTCGTCTTCGCGACCGGTGCGGCGACCGAGATGGGGCGGATCGCGGAACTGATCTCGACCGCGTCGCCGGGCGACACGCCTCTCGCCGTCCAGCTCGACTCGATCGCCCGACGGCTCCTCTGGGCCTCGCTCGGGATCGTCGCGGTGGTGTTCGCAGCGGGGCTCCTGCGCGGCATGCCCCCGGAGGAACTCTTCCTCGCGGCGGTGAGCCTCGCCGTCGCGGCGATCCCCGAGGGGCTCCCTGCGGTCGTGACGGTGGCCCTCGCCCTCGGCGTGTCCCGCATGGCCGCGCGGCGCGCGCTCGTGCGGCGACTGCCCGCGGTCGAGACGCTCGGTGCGGCCGAAGTCGTCTGCACGGACAAGACCGGGACGCTCACGGCCGGAGAGATGGCCCCGCGGCGCGTCGTGCTTCCCGACGCCGTCTTCCACGTCGCCGCGGAGGCCGGATCGCGACGACTGCGGATGTTGCCCGCCGACGACGCCCGCGACGGGGCACCGGCCGACGCGGGGCTGCGCCCGCTCGCCGAGGCCGCCGCGGGCTGCAGCGACGCCGAGCTCGGCGGGGACGACTCCGGCACGGGCGACCCGACCGAGGTCGCGCTGCTCCGCCTCGCGCGGGCCTGCGGCGTCGAACGACCCGCGGTCGAGCGGGAGCGACCACGGGTCGCCCTCCTGCCCTTCGACGCCGACCGCAAGCGCATGACGATCGTCCGCCGGCAGGGGAAAGGGGCGCAGGCTCTCGTGAAGGGGGCGCCCGAATCGATGCTGGCCCTGTGCTCCGGGGTCCGCACCGCGCGGGGAGTCGTCGCGCTCGACGTCCCCGGACGCGCGAAGATGGAGGAGGCGGCCCTGCTGCTCGCCGACGAGGCGTTCCGGGTGATCGCGATCGCCGAACGCGACCTCGCCGACGACGAGACGCTCGACGCGGAGCACGTCGAGCGCGACCTCGTCCTGCTCGGGCTCGTCGGCCTGCAGGACCCGCCGAGACCGGAGGCGCGGGAGGCGGTCGCCCGCTGCCGTCGCGCCGGCGTGCGGGTCGTCATGATCACCGGCGACCACCCGGCCACCGCGAGCGCGATCGCCGACGAGCTCGGGATCCGCGACCCGGGCGACGAGACCGTCGTCGGATCGACGCTCGACGCGACCTCCGACGACGAGCTCGCTCGGCGCATCCGGGGCATCGCGGTTCACGCGCGGGTGACTCCGGAGCACAAGTTGCGGATCGTGCGGGCCTGGAAGCGCGCCGGCGCGGTCGTCGCGATGACGGGCGACGGCGTGAACGACGCGCCGGCCCTCGAGGAGGCGTCGATCGGGATCGCGATGGGACGCTCCGGCACGGAGGTCGCGAAGGAGGCCGCCGACATGGTGATCGCCGACGACGACTTCTCGACGATCGTCGCCGCGGTCGAGGAGGGCCGAGGCATCTGGGAGGCGATCTCCCGCGCCCTCGCCTTCCTCCTGTCGGGCAACGCGGCCGAGCTCGCGGTGGTGCTCGTCGCCGTGCTCGTGGGCTGGCCTCTCCCGCTCCTGCCGATCCACATGCTGTGGATCAACCTCGTGACCGACGGACTGCCGGCGCTGGCACTCGCGACCGGACCGGTCGACCCGGACGTCCTCCTGCGCCCGCCGCGGCGGCCCGAGGCGTCGATGATGGATGCGAGCTTCGTGCGGCTCGTCGCCCTGGTCGGTACGACCGTCGCCGCCTGCACCCTCGCGGGCTTCGCCTGGGAACTCCGCCGCGGCGACGGAGTCGACCACGCGCGCTCGGCGGCCTTCGCGATCCTCGTCCTCTGCCAGATGCTGGTGGCGCTCGGAATGCGCGAGAGCGGCCGGCCCCTGTCGCTCCCGCGGGCACTCGCCGACGCGAGGCTCGTCGCGATCGTCGGTGCGAGCCTCGCCATCCAGGCGGCGCTCCACCAGGTCCCGGCGTTGCGCCGCGTGTTCGGAACCTACGAAGCGAGCGCCGCGGAGGCCGGCGCGTGGCTCGCACTCGCGATCGTGCCGCTCGTCGTGCTCGAGTCGGCGAAGGCGATCCGGCGGCGAAACCTCGCGGCGGCGGAGGGCGGGCGGACGGGCCCCGGGCCGAATCCGGGAGAGAGTCTCCTTTCCGGGCGTCCACCCGGCTGGTAGGAGCCCGGTCATGATCGCGAAGAAGAAGCGCTATCGCGTGACGGTGAAGGCCGTCGGACCCGGCGACGCCGAGACGACGATCGGCAACGTCGTCGTCGACTCGAAGGATCGCGACTCGGCCCTCCGTCTCGGCCGCGAGAAGCTCTGGACGCCGGAGCACGAGGCGTCGGGGGCGACCGCCGACGTCCACGCCGAGCGGATCGCGGGCGAAGGCGGCTGAGGCGACGCCGCGACCGGGGAGGACGTCCACCGGCCGCGACGGGTGCGCGCCTTCAGTGCGCGCCGTGCAGCATCTCGATCTTCGGCGGGCCGGACGC
>JAGWVP010000435.1 GCA_018970825.1 bacterium
CATGGTCCCGGTGCGCGGCGGCGAGGTGACGATGCCGGACGTCGAGCACGTGCTCGACGCCGCCCGCGCGGTGGCGCTGCCGGCCGACCGCGAGGTGCTCCACGTCCTGCCGCAGGAATACATCGTCGACGAGCAGGACGGCATCAGCGAACCGCTCGGGATGTCGGGCGTCCGCCTCGAAGCGCGCGCCCACGTGCTCACCGCGGCGAGCGCGGCGGTCGCCAACGTGGTCAAGTGCTGCAACCGCGCGGGGCTCACCGTGTCGCAGGTCGTGCTCTCGCCGCTCGCCTCGGCGACCGCGGTGCTCGGAGACGAGGAGCGCGACCTGGGCGCCTGCGTGATCGACATCGGGGGCGGCACCACCGACGTCGTGGTCTACCGCGGCGGATCGGTGCGGCACACGGCGGTGCTCGGCCTCGCCGGCAGCCAGCTCACGAACGACATCGCGGCCGGGCTGCGCTCGCCCGCTCCGGAAGCCGACCGCCTGAAGCAGCGGTTCGGCTCGGCGATCGCGTCCGCGGTGCCCGGCGACGAGACGATCGAGGTTCCGAGCGTCGGGGGCCGCGAGCCCCGGGTGCTCTCCCGGCAGATCCTCGCCGAGATCGTCGAGCCGCGGATGGAGGAGATCCTGACGCTCGTGTCCCGCGAACTCGTGCGGGCCGGCGTCGAGGGGCAGCTCTCGTCGGGCATCGTGCTCACCGGGGGCACGGCCGAGCTCGACGGCATCGAGAGTCTCGCCGAGAGGGTCTTCGACGCTCCCGTGCGCGTCGCGTCGCCGATCCGGCTGCCCGGGCTCGCCGACGTCGCGGCCGGGCCGGCGGGATCGACCGGCGTCGGATTGCTCATGATCGCAGCGCGCGCGGCGAGCGCGCCCATCACGGCGGGCCAGTCGGGCTCGGGCGTCCTCTCCAGGGTGAGGGGACGCATGAGCGAGTGGATCCGCGAATTCTTCTGAGGCCAAGGGGCGGGAAAGCGAGGAGGCGGGGATGATGGACGAGATCGGCGGTGGACACGGTGGGGCTCGCATCAAGGTCGTCGGCGTCGGAGGTGGCGGCGGCAACGCCGTGAACACGATGATCCAGTCGGGCATGCCCGGCGTGGACTTCATCGCCGCCAACACGGACGCCCAGGCTCTCGCGGCGAACCTCGCCACCGTGAAGCTCCAGATCGGAACCTCGATCACGAAGGGGCTCGGGGCGGGCGCGAACCCGGCCGTCGGCCGCGAGTCGGCCCACGAGGATCACGACACCATCCGCGACCTGCTGGCCGGTGCCGACATGGTCTTCGTCACCGCGGGCATGGGCGGCGGCACCGGTACCGGCGGTGCGCCGGTCATCGCGCAGGCGGCGCGCGAGCTCGGCGCCCTCACGGTCGGCGTCGTCACGAAGCCGTTCCTCTTCGAGGGCCGGCGCCGCATGATGCAGGCCGAGCAGGGCATCCAGGAGCTCAAGCGCTCGGTGGACACGCTCATCACGATCCCGAACCAGCGCCTCCTGTCGGTCTCCGGCCGCAACATGCCGATCATGGAGACCTTCAAGAAGGCCGACGACGTCCTGCTGCAGGCGGTGCGAGGCATCTCCGACCTGATCACCGTCCACGGTCTCATCAACCTCGACTTCGCCGACGTCCGCACGATCATGAGCGAGATGGGCATGGCGATGATGGGCGCGGCGGTCGCCTCGGGCGAGAACCGCGCGATCGAGGCCGCGCAGCGCGCGATCTCCTCGCCGCTGCTCGACGACATCTCGATCCAGGGCGCGCGCGGCGTGCTGATCAACATCACCGGCGGCAAGGATCTCTCCCTGCACGAGGTCAACGAGGCCGCGACGCTCATCCAGGAGGAGGCCGACGACGAGGCCAACATCATCTTCGGCGCGGTCATCGACGAGTCGATGGGCGACCAGATCCGCATCACGGTGATCGCGACCGGCTTCGGCGAGGCGGACCGCCTCGCGGCGCCGGCGCCGACCGATCTCCGCGCGGGCGTCTCCCAGCCGGTCGGCGAGATGCGCCGGGGACCGGTGCCGATCGCGCAGGGCGTCGCCGCGCGATCGCTCGGGCGCGAGTACGGCCCGCGCCGAGTCGTGCGCATGGGCACGATCATCGACGACGGCGAGAACACGGTCTGGCAGCGCCGCGAGCCGAAGGAGAGCCCCGAGGAGGAGGCGACGGCCAAGGGCGGCAGCATGGTCGAGGACGAGAGCGAGTACGACATCCCGACGTTCCTGCGGAAGCAGGCCGACTGAGGGGTCGACCGAGTCGCGGACGCCGAGGGGAGGAGTCCGGGACGGGGGGCCGGCGACCGAGGTCGCCGGCCCTTTTTTCGTCCGCGGTCGACCGACGGACCGAACGCGGCACCCGGCACGGTGGAGCGAGCGCTCTGGGCCCTTGCCCGGCACGGTCTCGCGCGCGAATGCTCCGGGCCGATCGGCGGAGAGGTCGCGCCAGTGAGCGCCCGGGCACGACGGGCGGGAGGCGCCACGCCGACCGTCCGTGATACCGTCCCCGCGATGTTCCGGAGCGGGGATGCGCGCCGCCTGCTGCTCGGGCTCGTCGCCTACCTGGCCGTGCTCGGGTGGGTCGCGTGGCCGTGGATCCGGGTCGCCGATCGGGCGATTCCCGTGAGCCCGTTGATCGCGTATCCCGACGACGCGCGGCTGATCGTGTCGCAGGTTCGGGCCGGCCTCCGAGGTCGCCGGCCCGCCGACTTCTTCGAGGCCCCCATCTTCCACCCGGCCCCCGCCCAGGCGCTGGGGAGCGAACTGTTGGCCTCGAGCCTGCCGCTCGCCGCTCCCCTCCTCGCGGCGACGGGCAACGCCACGCTCGCGGCCGCCGGGGCCGCCTTGCTGACGTATCCGCTCGCGGCGATCGCGATCGACGCGCTGCTGCTCGCTCTCGGCTGCATCCCGCTCGCGGCCTGGGTGGCGGGACTCCTGTTCGCGCTCGGCCCGTTGCGGGTTCCGGGAAACCTCCAGATTCTCCAGTACCCGAACTTCTGGCTGCCGATCGTCGCGCTCTCGCTCACGGCCCTGCGCGCGCGCCCGACGGCGTCCCGCACGGCGCTCGCGGCCCTCGCCGTGGCGCTCGGCGGCCTGTCTTCGCTCTACATGGCCGTGATGGTCCCGACCTGTGCCGTCGCGTGGTTCCTCTTCGAAGTGGTGCGGGGCGGCACGGGTCGAGGCCCCTACGTCGCCTGCGCGGCGGCGGCCGCGGTCGCCGCCACGATCCCGGTGGCCGGACTCGCCTGGGAGTACGCCCGCCGGATCGGATCCGGCGCGGCCTCGATCGCGTGGACGAACGATCCCGAACTCGTTGCGGCGCTGGGCCGGGCGGTCGCGGCGAGCGCGGGCCCACTGTTCTGGGCTCTCGTCCTCGTCGGCCTCGCGTCCGCGGCGGCGCGGCGCTCGCCGACTCGCGCCTGGGCACTCGC
>JAGWVP010000436.1 GCA_018970825.1 bacterium
CGACCGCGCGGGAGCGGGCGCGCGCACGCGCCCTTCGCTCGACGGGTCCCGGGTCGAGCCACTCGGCGAGCCAGGCCCCGGCGAGCCAGCCGAGGGGATGGAGATAACGCGGGATGGGGCTCGTCGCGGCGACGACCGTGATCGAGACGAGACCGGTCGCGAGGATCGCGACCCAGGCCGCCTGCGCGGCGCGGTGGTGCCGAAGCGTCCGGAGCCCGAAGGCGCCCCACGCGAGTACCGGGGAGAACGCGAGCAGCAGCAGCCACGGCATCGAGCGCAGGAACCAGCGGTTCGTCGCCGTCGACAGGCGGGGCATCGCCTCGCCGTCGAGACCGAAGCGCTCGGCCAGCATGACGCGGATTCGCTGCGGATAGTCCCAGGGGCTCCGGTCCCACTCCATGACGGTCGAGAGCTGCTCGACGTCGAAGAAATCGGTCCAGGATTCGAGCGCGAGGCGAGCGATCGCGAACGGTTTTCGTCGCGCGATGCTGCGTGCCGCCGCCTCCGCGACCTCGTTCGCCTCGTCCTCGTCCCGCGTCGCCTTCAGCAGTTCCTGCACGAGGCAGCCGTCGCGCCAGCGCTGCTGTTCGCGGGTCCGCCGGTCGCCGATCAGGCAGACCGAGCCGAGACGGAGCAGGCTCTCGCCGAGCGCGCGGTCGGGAAAGTCCTCGGCCTCGAGCAGCGGGGCCCAGGCGGAGACGAGGAAGAGTCCGTCCGCGCGCTGGAACGCGGGATCGCCGCCGGCGAGGTGCGAGAAGAGCACGCGGTAGCCGGCGTGCAGGCCGCCGACCAGGAGCACGGAGGCGAGTGCGTGCGCGATCGCGACGCGGGCGTGCCCCCTTCGCAGGCCCAGCAGGGGCAGCGCGATCGCGCCGAGCCAGCACATGCCGAGGTACGGCAGGCGGAGCGTCGCGACGCCCATCGCCGCCAGGTCCGCCGCGGCGAGCCAGGCGAAACGGCGGGTCGAGAGGTAGCGCAGCCCGCAGAGGACGCTCGCACCGAAGACCGGCAGCGCCACCCCCTCGGCCATGACGTAGCGTTCCCAGAAGAGAGAGAGAGGCTCCAGGGCGGCCCATCCGACGGCGATCGCGGCCGCGGTCGTGCGCCGCCCCGGAGCGAGCTCGAGGACGACCGAGGCGAGGATCAGCGCTGCGGCGACCGAGCACGCCGACTGCAGCGCGACGAGCGTCCGCAGGGAGCCGGGCAGCACCGCGGCGAGCAGGACCACGTAACCGTAGACGAACGATCGATCCGACGGGACGCGGTTCCACACGGCCGTCGCGAGGTAGGCCTCGGAGTCGCCGAGGAAGAGCATCGGCATCGAGTCGACGGCCCACCACGCGGCGCGTGCGAGCGAGCATGCCGCGAGGAGGGCGAGCCACCACCGGGCCCCGGGGCGATCGCGGTCGCGCGCGCGCCGGTCGGCCGCCGCGTCGGTGGCCGCTTGCAGGCCGTCCTGCGTCGTCGCTCCCACCGGGTCAGTCGAGATCGGTCACCCGCACCCAGTCGACCAGCAGCTCCGCGGGGAAGCTCGTCCGGTCGTCGACGGTGCCGGACCAACTCGCCCGGCTTCCGACGGAGACGCCGAGCACCATGTAGGCGTCGATGTCGTCGAACGGCCACCGGGCGCCGCGCGGAAGGTCCGACGGGTTGATCTCGACCCGGTCGACCCCGTCGACGACGAAGACCAGTTGCCCCGGCCGCCACTCGAGCGCGTAGGTGTGGAAGTCGTCCGCGACGATCCCGTCGCGCAGGTACCAGCTCTCGCTCACCTTGTCGGCCGTGAAGCCGGGACCGTGGGCCGCGTGGAACACGGTGTCGGGGTACCGGCCGATCACCTCGACGAGATCGAGTTCCCCCCAGAGCCCCTCCTCGTTCTCGCCGTACATCCAGAACGCGGGCCAGAGCCCCCGGCCGGGCGGCGTCTTCATCCGGATCTCGAAGCGGCCGAAGCGGTGGCGGAACGTGTCCGCCGTGAGGAGCAGCGCCGAGGTGTATTCGCAGGCCCCGTACCAGCAGGTGTCGTAGGGAACCGGTTCCCTGCGGGCCGCGAGCACCAGGTGTCCGCGTCCGTCGGTCCGGGCGTTCGACGTCGTGAAGAAGGGCGCGGCCGGGTCCGAGCAGTTCGTCTTGTAATCGAGCAGGTCGTGGCCGAAGCCCGAGCCGCCGGTCTGGCAGTGCCACTTCGCCGGGTCGAGGGGCGTGCCCTCGGGACCGTCGAATTCGTCCGCGAACACGAGCCCGGGGATGGGCGTCGGGGTCGGCGTGGGCGGCGCGGGGGTGTCTTCGGGCGACGGGGTTCCGGCGGGCGTCGGCGTGGGCTCCGACGCGACGCCGGAGGTCGACCCGCCGGATCCGCAGGCGGAGAGCAGCAAGGCGAGAGCGAAGGCGGGGGCGATCGGGCGTCGAGTCATGGGGCTGCACGGTCCTACCACGGAGGCGGCGGGCCGTCGCAAGGCGATTCCGAGCGAGTCGGGAGCACGCGGCGGAGATCGGGCGCCGGGCCCGGCGAAGGTGCTTGCTTCCCGCCCGACGCCGGTCCAAGCACCCCCATGTCCCGCAACCCCGCCTACGACTGGATGGCCCCGGGCGACGTCACCGCCTTCCTCGGCCTCGCGTTCGACATCATCGCCCAGCTGATCGTGTTCGCTTCCCTGCTGATCGGCGTCTTCGGCTATCCTTCCGACGTCGTGCTCGGGAAGATGCTGCCGGGCACGGCCCTCGGCGTGCTGATCGGCGACCTCGTCTACACGGCGCTCGCCTTTCGTCTCGCCCGCAGGACCGGACGCACCGACGTCACGGCGATGCCGCTCGGGATCGACACCGTGTCGCTCTTCGGGCTCACGTTCGGCGCCCTCGGTCCGGTGTTCAAGCAGACCGGCGACGCGATCCTGGCCTGGAAGGTGGGCATGGCCCTCATGGTCGCGATGGGCGTCTTCAAGATCGCGGTGACGCCGCTCGCCGTCCGCCTGCGGCACGCGGTACCGGCCGCGGCGATGCTCGGGACGCTCGGCGGGATCGGGCTCGCGCTGATCGCCTTCATGCCGATGCTCAAGATCTTCGCGGCGCCGCTGGTCGGCATCCCCTCCCTGCTGCTCGTCCTCGTCGCGCTGCTGCGCGTGCCGAGGCTCCCCGGCGGCCTGCCGACCGTGCTCGCGGTGGTCGCGGTGGCGACCACGTCCTACTGGATCGCGGCAGGGGCCGGCTGGGTGCCGCCGCTCGACGTCGGCGGGCACGCGACCCTCGGGTTCTCGCCGCCGCAGCCCACGCTCGGCTTCCTCGAGGGCCTCGGGCACGCGGTGCCGTACCTCCCGCTCGCGCTCCCGCTCGCGTTCGCGACCATCGTCGGCGGGATCGACAACACCGAGTCGGCCGCCGCGGCCGGCGACGCCTACGACACGAGCGAGATCCTGCTCACCGAGGG
>JAGWVP010000437.1 GCA_018970825.1 bacterium
GGGGGCCTCGACCGCGCCGCCGTCCTCGACTGCCGGCGTGCCCTTCGGCGACGGCACCGTCGCGCGGGCTCCCGTCTCCGGCCGGTCGTCGGCCGCGTCCGTCGTGGCGGTCGCGCAGGGGCCCAGCACCTCGCTCGCGCGCGCGAGCCGGAACCCGCGCGCGCGGAGTCCCGCGAGCAGGCCCGGCAGGGCCTTCGGGGTTCCGACGCCGCGGCCGTTCACGTGCAGCACGACCACGCTGCCCGGCCCGGAGCGCGAGACCGTGCCGCGCTCGATCGAGGCGGGTCCGACGCGGGGATCGGGATCGCCGGGGGCGACGTCCCAGGTGACCGCGACGACGCCCGCGCGCCTGGCGACCCGGGCGAGTTCCGGCGGCGAGTCGCCGAACGGAGGGCGGAAGATCGGGACGACCGTCGCACCGAGGGCGCGCAGGGCCTCGCGCCCGTCGACGATCTCGGCGAGCATCGCGTCGTCCGCTCCCCGGACGAGGTGGCGGTGGCGATGCCCGTGCAGCGCGATCTCGAAGAAGGGCACCGAGCGGATCCGGGCGAACGCCTCCGGGTGAGTCTCGGCCCATCGCCCCGAGACGAAGAAGGTCGTCGGCACGCGCTCGCGCTCGAGCAGGTCGACGATCTCCGGAGCGAAGCCGGGTGCGCGCGTCGTCGGGCAGGCGTCGAAGGTGACGGCGACGACCGGCTCCCGCCGCGGGCCGTGCGCGAGCACGCCCTCGCGCTCGCCGCATCCCGCCGCATCGAGCGCCGCAGGGCGGGATGGGGCCGAGGACGGTGCACGCGTTCGGTCCGCCCGCGCCGTCGAGGTCGTCCCCCCGGCGTCGGCGCTTCCGACGCCCGCCGCGAGCAGGGCGACGAGCGCGACGGCGGGCCCGCGGAGGCCCACGCGAAAGCCGCGGGAGAACACGAAGCGTGGTTAGACGGGCGCCGGGCGCTGCGCCACCCGGCCGCGGCGACGAAACGTCGCCGCGGCCGGGCCGGTCCCCCCCGTCGTTCGCTTCAGTCGGGCTGCGGCTCGCCGACGCAGGGGCCTCTCCCGCACACGTCGGTCACGAGGCCGTCGGACCGCAGGAAGGCGTCCTTCAGGTCCTGCGCGATCGGGATGTTCGGCGTGTCGTCGTGCGGGTCGTGCCCTTCGCGCGGCGGCAGGTTCACGAGCGGCGACAGCGGAGAGCGGGTGTCGAACAGGAACCAGGCCGAGCCGTCGAACGGGTACGAGCCGATCGCGGGGATGCCCCAGCCCTTGTCCTCGCCCTGCAGGCGCTCCGGCGCCGCGGCCGGGAAGTGCCCGGAGGCGCCGATCGTGCGCGCCTCGACCTGCAGCGCGTACTCGCTCACCTGGTGGTCGCCGACCGCGCCCAGCAGCAGCACCTTCTTGGGCGGCGAGCCGGGGAGCGGGTCGTTCTCGCCGATGCGGTGCGCCCATCCGTTCGTCTCGCCGCGGTCCCACAGCATCTGGATGAGACCGATCACGAGCAACTGGTCGAAGGTGTCGGGGTAGGCCGGCTCGAGGATGAGCTTGTAGTCGTCCCAGTCGACGCTGCGCTGCAGCAGCAGCGAGTAGTTCATCCCGGCCTCGCCGAGCACGCCGCGGGTCACGTCCTGCGAGATCGCGAGGAAGGCGCCGCCGAGGATCGCGCCCTGGCTGTTGCCGTCGTAGTACACCTCGCCGCCGATCACGGGGACGTCGCCGAGGCGGAAGGCGGGGTCCGAGGCGAACCCGCGCGGGTCCTTCATGAGACGCGCGAGGAAGAGGTTGTTCAGCAGCCCCTGCTGCAGGCGATCGGCGAGGGTGCCGAAGGTCGACACGTCGCCGAGGATGTTCACGGCGTTGCCGATGTCCTCGTCGGCCATGCCGATCCAGTTCGTGCCGCAGTAGGTCATGTTGAAGCGGCCGACCATGCTCTCGACGAGGTCGGAGCCGAGTTCGCCGAAGTCGCCGAGGAGGCCGTGCCCGTAGACCACGGTGCGCGTCGGCGACACCGGTCCTGCGCCGCCGCTCGCGGCCGACGGCGGGATCACGCACCGGAACGGCGCGACGAAGGGCTTCGCCTGCCGCGCGGGCAGGCCGTCGGACCCGTAGGCCATCGAGGAGCCCGGGACCCCGTCCCCGGTCATGTAGAGCGGGATCTCGAAGGTGCCCTCGACCCGCCGCCAGACCGTGTCGTTGTAGGGCTCGCGCACGCGGTCGACCTTGAACGCCGGGACGGCGTCTCCGAGCGCGGCGAAGGCGTCGTCGCGCATGTGGCGCAGGCGTCCGGTGAGCCCCTCGTCGCTCGCGACCGTGAAGTCGAAGGCGAGCTGCAGGTCGCCGCGCGCGACGCCTGCGCGCTCGAGCGTCGAGAACAGGTCGTCCATGTGGGCGCGGCGCGCTTCCAGGCGCGCGTCGCTGGTCCGCACGCCGTCGCGGTAGATCGCGAAGCCGGGTGAGGGCTCGAAGGTCCTGCCGGCACGGTCGACGAGCCGACGGAAGGCCACCACGTAGCGCCGTCCCGGGACGAGGTTCTTCGCCTGGCGCACGATCAGCGTGCGCTCGTCGTCGGTCTTCGCGTTCGAGTCGATCTCGACCCAGATCGGGTGACGCTCGCCGGTCTCGGCGTCGATCTCGACGACCGGGGCTCCCGGGTCCGCATGGCGTCCGATGTGCTCGATCGGGGCGACTCCCGAGGCGACGGCGTCGACCCCGGGGAAGTGGACGAGGACGGCCGAGCCCGGACTGAAGCCGTCGTTGCGGTTCCACTCGGCGGGATCGACGTGGATGCCCTTCGAGTTGGCCGGCATCGCCTCGCGCGGGAAGTCGACGCGCCGCCCGGTCGGCGAGTCCGGGTCGGCGACCGTGTAGAAGTCGTTCGGCAGGGGCAGCATGCAGCGCGACGGCACGAGCCAGTCGCAGCGGTCCGCCGTCGACATGTCGATGCCGAGTTCTTCGGGCGAGAGGATCCGGCCCGAGGAAGTGTTGCCGCAGCCCGCCGCCGCGAGGATCGTCGCCGCGACCGCGAATCCGCCGAGGTTCTTCACGCCCATCGATGTCGTCCTCCTGCCGGCCTGCACGTGCCGGCGGGGCGATCCTCCTCAGGGGCCGACCGGCCTGTCAACCGGATCTCCCGGCGTCGGCCCCGCTCCCGCCCCCGCCCGCTGCCGCGGCAACCGGCTTCCCGCGGGGGCGCTTCACGCCGGGGGTTCTCTGGGCTAGCCTCGCGTCGCCCCCGGCGGGGTCGCTCCGTCGAGCCGACTTCCGGGGTGCGAATACCCACGAGAGCCAGAGGACCGTCGAATGAAGCTCGCCTACACCCCCGACCACGAGGCGCTCCGACAGGAATTGCGCGCCTACTACGCGAAGCTGCTCACCCCCGAGATCCTCGCCGAGTGCCAGCGCTCCGAGGGCGTCGGCCCGGTCGTGCGCGAGGTCGTGA
>JAGWVP010000438.1 GCA_018970825.1 bacterium
GGCGCAGGCGCACCACGTCGCCCGGCTTCACGCCGACGGCGGAAAGATCGACCTGCGAGCGGCCCCAGCTGCCGCCGAGGCTGCCGCCGTCGGTGCCGGTGAAGGCCGACTGGCCCGCGAGCGGGTTCGTGTTGGCGGGGCTGCCCGACGCCGAGCGCAGGGTCGAGTTGTAGGCGTTGAACCGGAAGGCCGACGACGGCACGAGCGAGTACGCGCCGCCGTTCACGCTGATCTTCAGGTTGCCGCCGTCCCAGCCGGACTCGGTCGCGACGTAGTGGTCGAAGTCGAGACGCGGCGCCATGACGATCCACGCGGGGATCGCGATCGGTGCGCTCGTGAAGACCTGCACGCCCGAGAAGTCGCCCGCGCCCGAGTCGCAACTGCCCCCGCGGGGGTCGGCCGCGAAGGCGGCCTTGCCCGTTCGCCCGTCGGGCAGCGACGAACTCACGCTCCAGGTGATCCCCGGCCAGCCCTGGAAGACCCCGCTCGAGCTCGTCGTCCAGCCGGCCGCCCCGGCCTCGAAGCCCTCCGACCAGATCTCGACCGGCGTCGCGCCGTTGTCGGCGCAGCGCGCGGGCGGGTCGGGCGCCAGGAGCGGCGAGAAACTGCAGACCGACTGGATGTCGGCGCGCAGGTCGAGAGCCTCGGCCATGACGGCGACCGCGTCGCAGTCGGCCTGCGTGATCGTCTCGCCCGAGGGGCCCGGGGGCGAAGCGCCGGTGCCGAGACCGGCGAGCGGGACGCCGACCAGGTCGGCGCACGACGCTTCGAGCGCGTCCGCGTGGTCGGGGAATTCGGAGACCGGCTGCAGGTACTCCGACTGCGCGCGCCAGTGGACGTGCGCGGCCTTCACGAGCCCGATCGCGGGAATCACGTGGCCCTCGAAGGTCCCGCCGTCGACGAGCAGCGCGTAGCCGTGGTTGGGCACGCCCGAGTTCGTGTGGACGCCGCCGCCGTCGGCCGAGCCGCAGTAGTATCGCGCGTCGCCGACCCGCCCCGGGTCGTTCGCGCAGGCCGGGTTCCACATGTCGCGGATCGCGCCGCCGAAGCCGCTCGCGTCCTCGCCCATGAGCCAGCGGACCGAGTTGTCGCGCGGCTCCGCGCGCAGGGTCGCGACCGGCGACGACGCGAGCGCACCGCGCAGCAGGTCGCCCGCCGCCTTCGACACGCGCACCGACGGGATCGTGATCGTCGCGTCGGTTCCGCTCATCCCCGAGCCCTCGGCAGCCGACGGGTCGTTGTCGGCGACGATCACGGCGACCGCGCCGGCGTTCTGCGCGTTCTTCACCTTGACCGCGAAGTTGCAGTTGCCTCGGTCGACGAAGGCGATGCGGCCCGCGACCTGCGCCGGGGCGGCGACGGCTTCGCACGCGTCGCCGGTCGGGGCGGTCCCGTCGAGCGCGGCCACCACGACGGCGGTGATGCCGGTCGTGTCGAAGCGAGGGCCGAAGGCCGCCGCGCCGCCGAGGTAGGTCCCCGCGATCCCGGCCGGCGACGAGACGACCACGTCGACCGGGGCCCCCGCGGAGAGGTACGACGAGCAGATGCCGTCCGAGCGCTCCGGTGCCGGCGCGTCCGTTCCGTAGCCGTTCAGCAGGTCGACCGTCTCGCCCCAGATGTCCGAGTAGGACTCGTTCAGGGCGCCCGACTGCCAGAGGTAGATCAGGTCGCTCGTGTTCCCCGTGTAGGCGTGTGCCCACTCGTGGGCGACCACGTCGTCCGACGTCACGCCGGAGCAGTAGTTCGTGGTCGTGCCGTTCCAGTTCGCGTTCGGGCAGGAGATCGACGGGTCGTCGTTCACCGAGCGAAACTCCGAACCGAGCCCGTCCCACGAGTCGCGCCCGAAGGCATTCGCGAAGAAGCGGTAGGCGTCCTCGGTCGCGACGAGGATGTTCTGCTGGTCCTCGTTCAGCGCACCGGGAAAGGCGTTGCCCTCGGCCCAGACCTGCGTGCTCGTGCTTCCCTGGTAGAGGCGTCGGAACAGGGTGTCGTGCACGCCCGACCAGCGCTCCACCACCTTGCCCGCGTGCGCGTCCACGAACACGAACTCGCGCACCCCGGGCCCCCGCACCTCCACCAGCCACGCGAGATGCGCCGTCCCGCGACGCCCCCGCACCATCCCGTCGTCGTACACCCACAGCTTCGAGCCCCACGCCTCCAGCGCCGGGCCCACCACCGCGGGACTCCCGCCCTTCTCCCCGCTCCCGGGCGGCTCCGACAGCACCGCCTCCACCGCGATCCGTCCCGCGCGCGCGCCGTCCACCCGCGCCCGAGTGTCCACCGCGATCCCCGGCACGATCCGCCCGTTCGCCGAGCGCACCTCGCCGCTTCGTCCCACGTGCACGTCGAGCACCCCGCCGTACACCTCCACCCCGTCCACCTGCTGGCGGTAGCGACGGTGCGTCATCCCGAGTGCATCCGTGCGCCCCTCGCCCACCGAAAGCTCCCGGCTCGCCTCGCCCACCCCGAACGCCGCCGCGTGCCGCGACACGAACCCATCCGCCGTCGCCGCCGGCGTCGACCCCGCAGGTCCCTTCGGCCCGCGCCCCGCCGCAAAACGCATCGAGCGCGCCGCTCCCGTGCCGCGGTCCACCGTCACCCGCGCGCCCGTCTCCCGCTCCAGCGCCGCCTGCGCCGCCCGCATCCCCGTCGCCGTCGGTACCGCCTGCGCAGGGGCGGCGACCGTCGCCACGACCGCGATCGCGAGAACCAGTCCCGCGCAGACGCGCGCGAAGCGGGGCACGACTCGATGGAGATGGACGCGATGGACGGAGGGCGGCTTCACGGCGCCCCGAGCGTGCCCGCCGGGGCCGGGGCGGTCAATGCGGGATCCGCGACACGGCCCGGCGGAGGGCTCCGCCGGGCACCGATGTCAGGGGCGGCAGGAGAGCTTGCCGCTCGAACTCGCGCTGCACGTCGCGATCGAACCGGTCCAGGCGCGGCTCGAGCGCGCGACCGCGAGGGAGACCGCCGGGGTCGGGGCCGCCGTGAACGACCGCTTCTTCATCGTGAGCGTGAGCTTCCAGGTGCCGGGCGTCTTCGAGGAGGTCACGAACACCGCGGTCGTCGACTTGTCGGCGTTCTTGCAGGTGATCCGAGTCCCGGTGGGCGCGGCCACGCACTGCGAGGCGGACATCGCCACGGTCTCGGCGACCGCTCCGCTCGCGTCGGAGACTTCGAAGATCCAGCCGGTGCCGGGGCCGATCACGTCCGCCGGGCCGGTCCCGGTCGCGATGCGCGCGATCGCCTTCACGCTCGCGCGGCCGCCCGCGCCGGGCGAGAGCACCGCGAGGTCGATCGCGACCGCGTCCTGCCCGACCGAGTCGCATGCGTAGAGCGCGAGGTCGTCGACGTACCAGCCGTCGTTGCCGGTGCAGCCGTCGGTGCCCATCTCGAGGCGCAGGCGCACCACGT
>JAGWVP010000439.1 GCA_018970825.1 bacterium
CCTGACGCTCGAGCCGGCGGGTGCCTACACCGGCGCACTCTACGCGGTCGTCGGCGAGGCGGTCGGGCCCTACGGTGCGAGTTCGACGGTGAAGGTCCAGCGCAAGTCGAACGCCTCGGCGGACGACCAGGCGACGCTCAACCAGCCCGCGACCGAGCTGGTCATGCCCTTCGACGCGACCACCGGCAAGGCGTCCTACCTGCTCGTGAGCAATCCCTACGCGAGTTCCCGCGCCGCCGCGGCGGTATCGACCCACTGGGTGTTCTGGGGCGAGAACTGCCAGGAGCTGGCCGACTTCTCGATCTGCCTCACGCTGAACGACACCGTGGTGGTCGATCCGACCAACACGGGCGGGATCGACGCCAACAACGAGCCGGTGGGCCCCGCGGTGAGCCTGTCGGGCAAGCGCGGCCTCGTGACCGTCACGGCCTACGAGACGGACCGCAACTGCAGCGACTACGCCACGACCGGCGGCGTCCTCTCCTCGAACGCCCTGGTCGGCACCTTCACGGTGGCCGACACGAGCGCCGGCTACAGCTTCGGCAACGACGCGCTCGGGCTGTTCGCCGAGAACGGCAAGGTCGTCCTGCCGCCGCTCGGCGAGGTCGACCGCTACGTGTTCCAGATCCTGAACCCGAGCTCCGTGCAGGCGAGCCTGGTCGTCACCGCGTGGCTGCAGACCGGCTCGGACGGCGTCGTCGCCCCGACCTCGGGCGGCCGCTCGTTCTTCACGACCTTCTACGACACGGTCGAGTCGGCGACTTCGCTGCCGAACGTGAACGTCGGCTGCACCGACTTCCGCACCGTGACGGGAGATTCCTACGGCAGCCCGTCGCGCGCGTTCCTCGACCTGACGGACTCGCTGCTCGACTGAGCGGCGACCCCGGGTTCGCACGTGCGAGGCCCCCGAGCCGAAAGGCCCGGGGGCCTCGTCGCATCCGGAAGCGACGTCTCTCCTTGAGACCCGACGGGAGGGACGCTAGAGACTCGGCGTCCGGACCGCGACGGCGATCCGGAGTCACCCGTGCGAGGGTGGCGGAATGGCAGACGCGCTAGTTTGAGGGGCTAGTGGGGTAACACCCGTGGGGGTTCAAGTCCCCCTCCTCGCACTCCGGGCGAAAGGGCGTCGCGGGCGACCGCGACGCCCTTCGTGCATCGGGCCTCGAGCGGCCTCGGCCCGGCTTGAGAGTCCACCGCGCCCGGCCCTATCTTCGGGCATGGGGTCGCGGCTCGTCCTCGCCTGTGGCGGGCTCCTGCTCGGCCTCCTCGTCTCGGAGGCGCTGGTCGCGGCGGTGGTCCCCGCGCCGGGCGGGGGGATCCACTTCGTCGCCCGGGCCGGCTCCTGCTGCCTCATCGACCCGCGCCTCCTCTGGGTCTTCCGGCCCGGGGCGGCCGGCACCTGGGAGAGCGACGAGTTCCGCGAGCGGACGACGATCAACTCGATCGGCATGCGCGATCGCGAGGTCGGGCCCAAGCGTCCGGGCGAGTTCCGCATCCTCGCGATCGGGGACTCCTTCACCTACGGCCACGGCGTCCAGCTCGAGGAGTCCTGGCCCAAGGTCCTCGAGGCGCGGCTCGCCGAAGGCGCACGCGATGGGCGCACGGTCTCGGTGCTGAACGCGGGGCAGCCCGGCTACGGCATCGACCAGGTGTTCGAGTCCTTCCGCCTGCGGCGGCTCGACCTCGCGCCCGACCTGGTCGTCGTCGGACTCCACTCGACGGACGTGACCGACGACGCGGACAAGCCGCTGTTCGACCTGCAGGATGGACGCCTCGTGCAGGTCGACGCGCGTCGCAACTGGGTCTGGATCCAGGCGAGCACGCTCGATCGCCTGCCGGCCTCGCTGCGCGCCTCGAAGCTGCTGCGGCTCGTGCTCTCGTCCCTGCGCGCCGTCCCCTGGTTGCGCGGACCGGGCCCGCGCGACCCCGGGGCCCTGCACGCGTGGCAGCGCGACAAGGCCGTCGCGGAGATGGCGGAGCTCCTGGATCTCGGGCGCGCGCGCGGATTTCGCGTCGTCGTCGTGCTCATGCCGTCGGACTGGGCGCAGCGCGATCCCGGCTGGCAGCCCTTCGGCGATCTGCCCGGGAGGATCCGCGCGCTCGGCCTCCCGGTCCTCGACCTCTTCCGCGGCATCGACGACGGCGGCGACTCGCTCCGCCTCTTCTTCCCGAAGGACAAGCACCTGACCGCCGAGGGCAACCGCGTGCTCGCGGATCGCGTCGCCGAGTTCCTCGTCGAGCAGCGGGCGACGGAGTTCCCGTCCCGCGGGCCGCGGGACGGGCGCGCCGCGATCGCGCCGGGGGCCCGGGGCGAACGGCCGCCGACGAATCGGAGCGCGGGTGGCTGACGGGGGAAGCGCGGATCGTGCCGTCGCGCTCGTCACCGGGGGAAGCTCGGGCCTCGGTCTCGAGTGCGCCCTTCGCCTCGCGCGGGCCGGGCGAGACGTGGCGATCGCGAGCCGCGATCCGGTCGCCCGTGCGCAGGCCGCCGACCGCATCCGCTCTCGAGCACGCGACGGCGCGCGCGTGCTCGATTTCGACCTGGACCTCGCGGAGCCGGCATCGGTGCGCGCACTCGTGCGGCGGGTGGAAGGGGACGGGCTCTCGATCGACGCGCTGGTCTGCAACGCGGGCCTCCTTCCCTCCCGCCTCGAACGCACGACGGACGGCCTCGAGCGCACCTTCGCCGTGAACCATCTCGGGCACTTCCTGATCGCGAACCTCCTGCTCGACCGGCTTCGCGCGAGCGCTCCCGCGCGGATCGTCGTCGTCTCCTCGGCCGTCCACGACCCGCGCCGCTTCACGACGATGCCCCGGCCGAGCGCCGACGACCTGCCGCGCCTCGCCCGCGACGGCGCGGAGACGCGGGGCCGCTTCGACGGTCGGCGGACGTACTCGACCAGCAAGCTCTGCAACCTCTGGTTCGCCTACGAGCTCGCGCGCCGGATCGCCCGCGCACGTCTCGGCGAGCCGGGGCGACGGGTCGCGGTCGTGGCCTTCGACCCCGGGCTCGTCCCGGGATCGGGACTCGCACGCTCGCTCTCGCCGGTCACGCGCGTCGCCTGGACCCGCGTGCTGCCGGTCGCGACGCTGCCGCTCGCCCCGTTCTTTCCGACCATCGGGAGTCTCCGGCGATCGGGCGAAGCGCTCGCGCGCCTCGTGCTCGCCCCCGCGTCGGGGGGGCCCGGTACGCGCTACGTCGCCTCCCACGCCCGCTGGAGGACGGCCGCGTCTTCCACCGACTCCTACGACGAAGACCGCGCGCGCCGGCTCTGGGAGACCAGCGTGCGCCTCTGCGGGCTTCGAAGCGGCGACTCGCCCCTCCTGCCCTGACCGGGTCCGCTTCCCGGGGCGCGAACGGCGAGAGCCGCGGATTGCCCCCGCATCGTTCGCTTCAGTCGTTCCTCGCGCCG
>JAGWVP010000440.1 GCA_018970825.1 bacterium
GGGGCGCCGGTGACGATCGAGTCTCCCACCAGCCAGACGGCCTGCGGCGACATCGCGGGAGCGAGGGGCACCGCCCGGGCGATGCGCGTAGTCGCGAGGAGGCTCACGCACGTGACCAGAGCGGCGAAGGTCGCCCGCAGTCCGCCGCGAGGGACGGGTCGCGGGGGCGAGTCGTGGTCGGCTCGCTCCATCCTTCGTGAATCGCACGGCCTCTCCTGCCGCGCAAGATTTCGAGACCTGCGGGGGAAGTCGATCCGCTCTCCGGATCGTTTCGCCTTGCAACGCACGGTTGCCCGCGGGTGCAACGGCTCCGTTGCGAAGAGACGGACGCGGACCGCGTCGGTGGGACCTCGGGCCCAGGGGACCGTGGCACGCCGTTCGCTGGCTCGTCCCCCCCGGTGAAGACCGGGGACGAAGGCTCGGGGCTCTGCGCCGACGGCGGCATCGAGTCGCTGCCGCTCGCCGACCTGCTGGCGCGGGTGATGGGGGCGACGACCCCGCGATCGGTCGCCCGCGCCCGTCGCGTCGCGGAGATCTACCCGACCGCCGCGGAGCTCGCGGCCGCGAGCCGCGCGGAGCTCGCATCGCTGCCCGGCCTCGGCACGTCGCGGGCCCTCGCGATCGAGGCCGCGATCGCGCTCGGCCGCCGCGCCGACCACCGCGCGATCGAGCCCGGCGAGCCGATCACGCGCAGCGAGGCGGTCTGGCGACACTTCCACCCGCGCCTCGCGGGGCTCGCGCAGGAGCGCTTCTACGTGCTGCTGCTCGACGGAAAGGGGCGACTCCTGCGCGAGGTGCGCGTCTCCGAGGGCTCGCTCACCGCGAGCCTGGTCCACCCGCGCGAGGTGTTCCGACGGGCCGTCCGCGAGGCGGCGGCGGCCGTGATCCTCGTCCACAACCACCCGAGCGGCGATCCCGAGCCCTCGCCCGAGGACTCGACGCTCACCGGGCGGCTGCGCGCGGCGGGCGAACTGCTCGGGATCCGCGTGCTCGACCACGTCGTCGTCGGCCGCGGACGGTGGACGAGCTTCGCGGACCTCGGGCTCCTCTAGGCTCGAGGGCCCGGCCTCGGGCCGGAACGAAGAAGGGCCGCGGGTGCGCCCCGCGGCCCTTCGAGATTGCAGTCTCGCGCGCGACCGCGCGCGGACGGCCTCAGAACGGGACGTCGTCGTCGGCCATCGGGGCGTCGAATCCGCCGCCCATGTCCGAGTCGCCGCCCATGTCGCGGCTCGCGCCGCGCTCGCCGCCGCCGCCGAGGAAGCGCACGGTCTGCGCGACGATCTCGGTCGAGTAATGCTTCTGGCCTTCCTTCTCGTAGCTGCGCGTCTGCAACTCGCCCTCGACGTACACCTCGCGGCCCTTCGCGAGGTACTTGCCGCAGGTCTCGCCCTGCGGGCCGAAGACCACGATCTTGTGCCACTCGGTGCGCTTCTGGCGGTTGCCGTCGCGATCCTTCCAGACGCTGTCGGTCGCGATGCGGAAGTTGCAGACCGCGCGACCGGCCCCGGTGAAGCGCACCTCGGGATCCGCACCGAGACGTCCGACGAGGATCGCCTTGTTGACCGACATGTTTCGCCTCCTGGGAGCCAGCCCGGGGGAATTCCCGGTGGGCGGCGCTCCCGCGTATCACCCGGTGCGCCGACGGGGCAAACCTCTTCCAAGAGTCGTACCAACGGCTGTCCACCGGGAGGTGACCTCGGTCGCGGTGCGGTCGGACCTCTCGCGGTGGGCGCCGAGCCTCCCCGCGCGGACCGTCCGCGACCGTCCCGCACCCGCTCGCTCGCTCCCGGCGACACGCGTTGACTTCCGGGGGGCCTGCTCGTAGCCTCCGCCCGGGTGGTGAGGCAGGGTGGAGGTCGGAGGGGGTTCGCCCCGACCGGCGTCGAGTAGATGCCGTCTCCGGTGCGGATCGTCCCGCTCGGCGGGCTCGGCGAGGTCGGGCTGAACATGCTCCTCGTCGAGAGCGAGGGGGCCGCGATCGCGATCGACTGCGGCGTGCTGTTCCCCGAGCGCCCCGGCCTCGGCATCGACCTGCTGCTGCCCGACGTGACCTACCTGCGCGAGCGCCCGGGGCTCCTGCGCGGCGTGGTCCTGACCCACGGGCACGAGGACCACATCGGCGCGCTGCCGCGGCTGCTCGGCGAGTTCCCGGTGCCGGTGTTCGGCCCGCGGTTCGCGACCGTGCTCGCCCGCGAGAAGCTCCGTCGCGCGAACGTGACCGCGCCGATCGAGACCGTCGAGCCCGGGGTCCGCATCGACGTCGGTCCCTTCGGGATCGAGCCGATCCACATGACCCACTCGATCGTCGACTCGGTGGCGGTCGCGATCACGACGCCCCAGGGCACGATCATCCACACCGGCGACTTCAAGATCGACCCGCGTCCGATCGACGGCCGCACCTCGGACCTCGACCGGCTCGCCGAGTGGGGCCGCCGCGGCGTCCTGCTCCTGCTCTCGGACTCGACCAACGCCGAGCACGACGGCGAGTGCGGCTCCGAGAGCGACGTCGGGCCGCGCATGGAGGAGATCATCCGGGGCGTGCCCGGGCGCGTCTACGTGACGACCTTCGCCTCGCACCTCCACCGCGTGCAGCAGGTGGTCGACGCGAGCGTCGCCTGCGGACGGCGGGTCGCGGTCGCCGGGCGCGGCTTCGAGGACAGCACGCGGCTCGCCGGCGAGCTCGGCTACCTGCGCGGCCCCCACGGCGGCTTCGTCTCCTCCGACGAGGCCATGCGCATCGAGCCGGGCAAGGTGACGGTGCTCATCTCGGGCTCGCAGGGCGAGCCGACGTCGGCGCTGGCGCGTCTCTCCGACGGGCAGTTCAAGCAGCTCACGATCGGCGACGGCGACGCGGTCATCCTCTCGTCGCGGGTCATCCCCGGCAACGAGCGCAGCGTCCACTCGCTGCTGAACCGGCTCGCCAAGCGCGGTGCTCACGTCCACTCGGGCGACCGCGAGGGCGTGCACGTCTCCGGGCACGCCTACCGCGACGAGCTCCGCACGATGATCCAGCTCGTGCGCCCGAAGTACTTCGTGCCGGTCCACGGCGAGTACCGCCACCTGGTCGAGCACCGCCGGCTCGCGGCCGACACCGGGCTCCTGCCGCTCGACCGCTGCCTGCTGCTCGAGGACGGCGACGTGCTCGAGATCGACGACGCGGGCGTCCGCACCGGGGAGAAGGTGGTGGCCGGCCGCGTGCTGGTCGACGGCACCGGCGAGGGCGACGTCGACTTCGAGGTGCTGCACGACCGGCGCCACCTCTCCGAGGACGGCTTCGTCGTCGCGGTGATCGCGATCCACCAGCAGACCGGCGAGATCACCTCGGGCCCCGAGCTGATCATGCGCGGCGTGCTGAGCGACGAGATCGACCCCGCCTACCTCGACGAGGCGAAGGCCGCGGTGCTCGGC
>JAGWVP010000441.1 GCA_018970825.1 bacterium
CAGTTGCGCGGCGGTCGCCCCGAGCACGTCCGCAGGGTGAAGTGACCGAGCCCGCCGCGGTCACGGCCCCCCGGGGCGCCGCCGACGAGCGCGGGCTCCGTCGCGACGAGCCCCTCTCGCGGCACACCTCGATGCGCGTCGGCGGGCCGGCCGACCTGTTCTTCGAGGTCGAGGACGCCGCCGAACTCGCCGCCCGGGTCCGGTTCGCGCGCCGCAGGGGCCTGCCGGTGTTCGTCCTCGGCGGCGGCACGAACCTCGTCGTCTCCGACCGCGGCGTCCGCGGCGTGGTGCTGAAGCTCGGCCGCGGCTTCGCCGCGACGCGCTGGAGCGAGGTTCCCGGGGCGGTTCGGATCGAGGCGGGCGGGGCCGCGAACCTGAAGAAACTCGTGCTCGGGACGATCGATCGCGGGCTCGGCGGGCTCGAGTTCGCGGAGGGCATCCCGGGCACGGTGGGCGGTGGGATCCTGATGAACGCCGGCGCGTTCGGGGGCGAGATCTCGGGGGCGACGGTCGCGATCGAAGGCGTCGATCGGGAGGGCGAGTTCGTCCGGATCCCGCGCTCCGACCTCGCCTTTTCCTACCGCAAGCTCGCCCTGCCGGCGGGTTTCGTGGTCACGGCCGTGGTCTTCGAGGTCGCGCCCGGGGACCCCTCCGCGATCGCGGCCCGCGCCGCCGACGCTCGCGCGAAGCGGGGGCGTCACCAGCCGGTCGGGTACCCGAACGCCGGATCGGTCTGGAAGAACCCCACCGGCGACTTCGCGGGGCGCCTCGTCCAGCTGGTCGGGCTCCGCGGGCTCCGGGTCGGCAACGCCCAGGTGGCGCCCGCCCACGGCAACTTCATCCTGAACCTCGGCGCGGCCCGGGCCGCCGACGTCCGGGAACTCATGGAGCGGGTCCGGGACGCGGTCTGGCGGCGACGGGGGGTCTGGCTCCAGCCCGAGGTGAAACTCGTCGGGGATTGGTCGAGGGGATCTTTTACCGGGGCGCGTCCTGTCGTATGAGGTGACCTGCGGTCGGGTGTCGGAGGCGGAGGCGGAGGTGGCAGGGGGATGGAAGGCGGAGGAAGCGGTCGCCATCGCGGGCGACGCATCGGCGTCCTGAGGGGAGGTCTCTCCTCGGAGCGGGAGATCTCGCTGCGCAGCGCACGCGCGGTCGAGAACGTGCTGCGCGAACGCGGCTACGACGTCGTCTCGATCGACGTGGGGCGCGACCTCGCGCGCGACCTGCGCGACGCAAGCGTCGAGGTCGCGTTCAACGCGCTTCACGGACGCTACGGCGAGGACGGCTGCGTGCAGGGACTGCTCGAGACGATGGCGATTCCGTACACGGGCGCCGGCGTGATGGGCAGCGCCGTCGCGATGGACAAGTGGACGAGCAAGCAGATGCTGCGCGCGAGCGGCGTGCCGACCGCGCCGGCCGCTCTCCTGCGGCGCGGCGACGATCCCGGCGTCCGCCCCGCGCCGTATCCGCTCGTCTTCAAGCCGCGCGGCGAGGGCTCGAGCAACGGCGTGTCGATCGCCCACGACGCCTCCGAGGCAGCGGGGGCGGCCGCGGAGGCACGGCGCTTCGACGACGACGTGATCGTCGAGGCCTACGTGCCCGGGCGCGAGGTGACCGTCGCGATCCTCGACGACCGCGCGCTCGCGGCGATGGAGGTCGTGCCGCTCGGCGACGAGATGCACTCCTACGAGGTGAAGTACACGCCCGGCCGGGAGGAGTTCCTCCTCCCGGCCCCGTTGGGCGACCGCTACCAGGCGACGCTCGACGCGGCGCTCGCGGCCCACCGGGCGCTGTCCGCCGGGCCCTATGGCCGGGTCGACCTCCGGGTGCGCGACGACGGGGAGGCCTTCGTCCTCGAGTGCAACACCCTGCCGGGCCTCCACGAGCTCGGCTGGTTCCCGGCGATGGCGAAGCACGTCGGCATCGCCTTCCCCGACCTGATCGAGACGATCCTCGACCGGGCCGCGCTCCACGTCCGCGAGACCAGCCGGGGGGGGGCCGCATGAGAAGCGCGACCAGGAGCCAGGTGGTGTCGGAGCGGCGAGCGCCCGCACGGCGAGGGGGGCGGATGCGACCGTTGCGGCGGTTGCGGGAGGCCGCGTCCCGGGCCGTCGCGTCGGTCGCGCGCCGTCGCTTCGCGATCGTCTTTTTTCTTGCCGCGGCCATCCCGTTCTTTACAGCCGCCCCGCTTTTGCGCTATTTCGCCGCTCACCGTTACTTCGCCGTGCGCGAGGTCGAGGTGGAGGGCCTCGAACGACTCGACACGGCCCAGGTGCTGGTGTGGTTGGGTATGGGGGAGGGCAGTAGCATCTGGGCGGCTTCGCCCCGGGTCCTGGAACGCAGGCTCGAGGAGAGACCCGCCATCGCTCACGCGAACGTGAGGCGGATCTGGCCGGACCGCCTGCACGTGTCCGTGCGCGAGCGTGCGCCGAGCGCCGTGCTCCGGTCGGGTTCGCACGCCTTCCCGGTCGACCGAAGCGGCATGGTGTTCGACGAGCAGCCTCTGCGCGACGTCGACTTGCCGATCATCACCCTCGGCGCGGCGCTTCCCGCCGTCGAGACGACCTCGACGGCCCTTCCCGCGGCCGGGCTCGCGACGACCTCGACGGCGAAGCCGGTCGACGCCCGCAAGGCGGCGACCATGCGCCGTACCGCCTCCCGCCGATCGGCGCCCGATCCGCGCGACGTCGCGGAGTGGCTGCCCGCGCGCGGCGACCTGCGCCAGGCGGTGCGCGTCGCGGCGATGCTCGAGGACGGTGCCGTCGGCATCCCGGTCTCGGAGATCGGGCTGCGCCCGGTCGACGCCTCGACCGGGCGCCCCGAACTCGTCGCCTACTCGAGCGACGGCCGGCTCGTGGTCCGCCTGGGCTGGGGCGACTGGCAGCGCAAGATCGAGGCCGTCCGCAAGGTGCTCGCGCATCGCACCGAGATGCTGCGCGCCGAGGCCGCGGCCCGCACCGAGGTCGCGTCGACCGAGCCGGGCCGCAAGGCCGCGAAGCCCGGAAAGGGCGCGAAGGGCAAGGCCTCCGCAAGAGTCGAGCCCGTGCCGTCGTCGCCCGTCGACGCCGCCTTCGGGCTCGACGGCATCGTCGACGCGCGCGACCCGGAGTCGGTCGTCGCGCGATGGAGCGCCGCCGCCGGCGCCGTGACCGGGACGATCTGAGGAGGGCCGGGGCGATGGCGCGCAGGCAGGCAATCCACGTCGCGCTCGACATCGGCACCCACAAGACCGCGGTCCTCGTCGCCGCGGTCGAGGACGGTGCTCCGCGCGTCCTCGCCTGCGGGAGCTCGCCGACGCAGGGGCTGCGCAGGGGAGTCGTCGTCAACATCGACTCGACCGTGCAGTCGATCGAGGCCGCGGTGCGCGAGGCCGAGGGCATGGCCGACTGCGAGATCCACTCGG
>JAGWVP010000442.1 GCA_018970825.1 bacterium
AGCTCGGCGACGCCGACCTTCTTCGTCTCGCGGCTCGCGCGGCGCACGGTTCCCGTCGCCCTGTCCGGCGAGGGCGGCGACGAGGTCTTCGGCGGCTACTCCTGGTACGGCCTGTTCCTCGGCCTGCGAGGGCTCGACCGGCTGCCGCGCGGCGCACGCCGCCTGGTCGGAAGCCTCGTGCGCCCCCTGCCGACCGGTTTCAAGGGCAAGTGGACGATCGAGGCCTCCGCCCTCGATCCGGTCGAGCGCTACGCGCTGCTCATGGGCGGACTCACGAGTGCGCGCAAGCAGGAGCTTCTCGCGCCGGACTTCCGGCGCCGCTTCGACGGCTACGACGACCTCTGGCACTTCCGGCGCTTCTGGCGGGAGGACCTCGACCCGTTCTCGCGCATGCAGTACCTCGACCTGCGCACCTACCTGAACGACGACATCCTGACGAAGGTCGACCGCGCGAGCATGGCGGTGTCGCTCGAGGCCCGCGTGCCGCTGCTCGACCACGAGCTGATCGAGTCGGTGCTCGCGCTGCCGGTCGAGATGAGGAACCCCGGCGCCGCGCAGAAGCACCTGTTCCGCCGCGCCATCGCGCCCTGGCTGCCGCAAGCGGTCCTCGAGAAGAAGAAGCAGGGTTTCAGCGTCCCGCTCTACGCCTGGTTCGACGCCCCCGGGGAGAAGGATCTCGCACCGATCACCGACAACGGCTTCGTCTCGGGCGATGCCGTGCGCCGCACCGGTGTCGCCGGGACCGACCTCTGGCCCTTCATCGTCGCGGGCCGCTGGCTGGCGCGGCATGCCTGAGGCGACCTCCGGCGGCGGCGCGAAGGCGACGAAGGTCCTCGTCGTCGTCGACCAGTTCCCGGCGACCGGGGGCAGCCGGGTCGACAAGTTCGTGCGCTTCCTGCCCGAGATCGGCATCGAACCGATCGTACTCGCGCCGCAGGAGACCGAGACCGCGGCCGGGAAGCGCCTCGCGGACGAGCTCTACCCGCCCTCGCTGAGGGTCCACCGCGTGCCGTCGCTCGGCTGGTCCTACTTCACGGTCCGCTACCTCTCGCGCGGGCCGGGCTCACGCCATTACGAACTGCTGCGCGCGCTCTCCTACCCGGAGCGCCTCCTGCTGCTGCCCGACCACATGGTGCGCTGGATCCCGCTCGCGGTGCGCCGAGCGCGACGGATCGTGGAGGAGGAGGACATCCGCGTCGTGTTCACCTCGTCGCCCCCGGAGAGCACGCACCTGGTCGGGCTGCGGCTGCACGACTCGCTCGGGCTACGCTGGGTCGCCGACTTCCGCGACCTCTGGACCGAGAAGACGATGCTCTTCCGCCCGGCGAGCCGCTGGCACGATCGCGCCGTCCGTGCGCTCGAGCGGCGGGTCTTCCGCTCCGCCGACCACGTGATCGCGAACACGCCCCAGAACCTCGCGCGCTACCGGCGACGCTTCGCGCTGCCCGACGACCGCGTGACGATGATCCCGAACGGCTTCGACCCGCGCGACGCCGCGACGATCGCGCTGCCGCCGCCCCAGCCCCGCGGGGCCATGCGGCTCGGCTACGCGGGCAACATGGACAAGCACGGGCTGCCTTGGCGCGAGTTCCTCGAGGCACTGGGGCGGCTCGCGGACGAGGTCGGCCACGGGCGAGTCGCCCTCGACTCCTGCGGCTACCTGTCGCAGGAGGTCGCCGACTTCGTGCGCGATCGCGGCCTCGCCGACGTCGTCGTGCACCACGGGGAACTGCCCCACGCGGACGCGATCCGGATCATGGGCGGCACGGACCTGCTCGTCGCCCTGCTGTACGAGGACACCGAGTACGCGGATTCGATCGTCCCGATCAAGCTCTACCAGTACCTGATGATGCGCCGGCCGATCCTGTTCGTCGGCCCGATCGAGGGCGCCGCGGCCGCGGTGGTCCACGAGACGCGGACCGGCACCGTCATTCCGCCGAGCCGCGGGCCCGGGGGCATCCTCGAGTTCCTGCGCGAGGCCTTCGCCCGCTGGTCGCGGGGAGACCTGCGCGTCGAGCCGGACGAGTCCGCGATCGCACGCTACGATAGCCGCGAGCAGACCCGGCTGCTCGCGCGGACGCTGCGCGGCTAGGAGCCGCCCGCGACGCCGGGTCGCCGTCGCTCGAGGCAGAGGACGCGGATTCCCTCGACCTCGACACCTCCGCAGGAAGCCCAGCGCACGCGCAGCGCCGCGCGGAGTGCGCCCTCGGGATCGGTGAGCCAGTCGCGACCGAAGACGAACAGGACGCGGTCTCCCGCGGGAAACGGCATCGCCTCGGCGAGGGCGCCCGCGTTCGACGCGTCGGCCACGACGCCGTGAGGCGGATGGGCGACCAGCGGCCGCCGCGGCCAATGGAAGCGCGCGAGCGTCGCCATCTCCTCGGAGGTGACGACGACCGGGGTTCCGTCCGCCGCGTTCGCGTCGAGCCAGGCGCCCGCCCGGTCGACGGCCTCCCGCCCGTGCCCCGGTCGCGCGAGGTGGAGCGAGGAGCCGAGCACGGCGCAGGCGAGGACGATCGCGGTCGCCGCCGAGCGCCCCGGCCGGGCTCGCGAGAACGACATGCCGGAAGCGAGAAGCGCCGCCAGCGCGGGCAGGCCCGGCGAGGCGTAGCGCGGACTCGTACCTCCGCCGAGCGCGAACGACGCGAGGACCGGGGTCGCGAGCGATGCGATCACGAGCACGACGAGCGTCCGCCAGGCCCACGGCCGGGCGACGCCTCGCGAGAACGCGACGAGCGCCCCTGCCGCGAGCAGGCCCGGCAGCGCGACCGGCAGCCAGGGCAAGGACGCGCGGACGCCGAGCGCGTGCGCCTCGGCGGGCTGCGGCAGGAGCGAGCAACCGCCGACCATCGCCCACGCGATTCCCGGCAGGACCGAGAGCCCGAGTTCGTAGCGGGCGCCCGCCTCTCCCGGCTTGCCGTACCGCCATGCGAGCAGTCCTGCCGCGGCGACCGCGACGGCCAGCATCGCGAGCGTCCCGCGGTGATCGCGGCGCCCGCGCGCCGAGGCGAGCAGGATCGCCGCCACGACCCCGACGAAGACCGCGCCGTAGTAGTGCGTCGCCGCGAGGGCCGCGCCGGAGGTGCCGAGCAGCCACGGCGTCGCCCGGCCACCGGGTGCGATGGTGCGCAGCAGGGCGAGCGTCGTCGCGGCCGCGAGCAGCGCCATCGGCGCGTACATCCGGGCCTCCTGCGCGTGGTGGATCGCGAACGGCAGGATCGCGACCAGCCAGGCGGCGCGACGGCCGGCGCCACGGTCGACCGCGAGGCGCGCGATCGCGGCGACGAGCGGCACGGTCGCGACCGAGGCGAGGACGCCGGGAAGGCGGAGCAGCCACGGCGACTCCCCGAACGCGCGCGACCACGCACCGAGCAGGAGGAACCACGTCGGCAGGT
>JAGWVP010000443.1 GCA_018970825.1 bacterium
CCTCCAGGTGACGTTGCCCGAGGTGCGTCCCGACGGTCGCGAGACCTACGTGCAGAGCGGCTGGCTGCGAGCCTCGCTGCGCGCGCTCGACGAGGCGCAGTCGACGGAGCTACGGCCGGTCTACGACGGTCGCGAGGAGACGATCGCGCCGCTGCCGACCGGCGAGCCCGTGCTCGCGCGGGTTCGGGTGCTGCCGTTCGCGCACGTCTTCCGCGCGGGCTCCCGGGTTCGCCTCGTCCTGGCGGCGCCCGGCGGCGATCGCAGCCAGTGGACCTTCGATGCCCTCGCCGCGGTCGGCGCGCAGGTGAACACGGTGGAGCGATCGGCAGAGCACCCGTCGCGGATCGTGCTGCCGGTGGTCCCGGGAACGGACGGAGTCCCCGGCGAACTGCCGCCGTGTCCGGCGTTGCGGGCGCAGCCGTGCCGGGACTACGCGCCGATCGCAAACGGCGGAGACTGACGCGGGGCGAGGTACCGGACCCGTCGGGAGCCGTGCCGCCGTGGCGGAGATCCCGTGCCGGAGTTCGCGATCACCCCCGCAGCCCCTCCTCGTCCGCGAACCTCTCGATCCGCGCGCGGATCGCGTCGCGCGCGGATCGGAAGCGGGCGAGCATCTCGTCGCGCGGGATCGACTCGTCGGTGCTCGCCGGGTCGGGGGTCGGCCAGTGGAGCCGTCGCGCACCGCCGAGGAACACCGGGCAGACCTCTTCCGCGCACAGCGTGACGACCGTCGACACCGTCTCCGGGTCGATCGTCTGCACGGACTTCGAGCGGTGCGACGAGAGGTCGACGCCGATCTCCCGCATGACCTCGATTGCCCAGGGGTTCACCCGCGAGGGCTCGCTGCCGGCGCTCGCGACCGGCACGCGATCGCCGAGGACCATGCGGGCGAGCCCTTCGGCCATCTGGCTGCGCGCGGAGTTCGCGACGCACAGGAAGAGGATGCCCTTCGACGGTCGTTCCATGGATCAGGCCCCCGCGGCGGGGGACGGGGCCGCTCCCCCGAACGCCGCGCGCCGCAGTCGCAGTGCCACGTTGACGAGACCCACGAGCACCGGGACCTCGACGAGCGGTCCGATGACCGCGGCGAAGGCGGCTCCGCTGCCGATGCCGAAGCTCGCGATCGCGACCGCGATCGCGAGCTCGAAGTTGTTCGACGCGGCGGTGAAGGCGAGCGTCGCGGCGCGAGGGTACTCCGCGCCCGCGCGGCGACTCGCCCAGAAGGCGAGTGCGAACATGATCGCGAAGTAGGCGAGCAGCGGGGCGGCGATGCGCAGCACGTCGAGCGGGAGCCGGACGATCGCCTCGCCCTTCAGCGAGAACATGACGACGATCGTGAACAGCAGCGACACCAGCGTGAGCGGGGCCACCCGCGGCAGGAACTCGCGCTCGAACCAGTCCCGCCCACGCGCCGCGACCAGCAGTCGCCTCGACAGGAAGCCCGCCGCGAACGGGATGCCGAGGTAGATCGCGACGCTGCGGGCGATCTCGCCGATCGTGACCTGCACGTTCGCCCCCGGCAGCCCGATCCGGCCCGGCAGCCACTTCACGAAGAACCACGCGTAGAACGGGTAGAACAGCACCTGGAAGAGCGAGTTGAAGGCGACGAGCCCGGCGCAGGCGTCGCGGTCGCCTCCGGCGAGGTCGTTCCAGACCAGCACCATCGCGATGCAGGGCGAGATCCCGACGAGGATGAGCCCGGTGCGGTAGTCGGGGTGGTCGGGCAGCATCGCGACGGCGAGCAGGAACATGAGCAGCGGTGCGACCACCCAGTTGAGCAGGAGCGAGAGCCCGAGCACCCGGCGGTCGCGGAAGACGCGCCCGATCTCCTCGTAGCGCACCTTCGCGAGCGGCGGGTACATCATGAGGACGAGTCCGACCGCGATCGGGATCGAGGTCGTGCCGACGCTCATGCGGTCGAGCGCCCCGGGAAGCCCGGGGAAGAGGAATCCGAGGGCGATGCCGAGCGCCATCGCCGCGAAGATCCAGCCGGTGAGCCAGCGGTCGAGGAAGGAGAGTCGTCGGGTGACGTCGCTCACCGGGTGCGCCTCGATCGAAGGCCGACGCTCCGCGACCGCCGGGGGGGCGCCCCGGCGTTCGCGGCCGACACGGCCGTCAGTTCCTGCACTCGATCTTGCTGCCCTGCATGAGCGAGCGACAGTCCGCGGCCGTCGCGATCGCGTCGAGTGCGCTCGCCGTCGTGAGCGTCACCGAGAGCGGGGCGTCGGCGAGGGTCGGAGCCCCGAGATCGCGCCGCCGGATCCGGATCATCGCCCGGTACTGGCCGGTCTTCCCGGGCCGCGGGATCAGGCGCAGCAGGCTTCCCTCCGGGCTCTTGCAGCGGACGCCGTTCGCGGCCGAGGTCTCGTTGCAATCCGTCGAGTCGAAGGACACCGAGTCTCCGACGAAGGCACCGGCGGCCGAGCCCGCCGGGTCGAGCGAGACCGTGATGCCGCTCGCGACCACGTCCGCCACGAGCGCGGGCGCATCCTCGACGACGAGGTCGCCCTTTGCCGACCAGAGGTCGGAGGCGGGCTTGGGCTTGTCCTGCACGAACACCGACTCGAGCGTCCAGCCGTAGATGCCGAACTCGATCCGGTCGCCGCCGTTCAGGAGGCTCGTCTCGAGCCAATCGATGCCCGCGTAGCACTGCCGCTGGCCGGAGCCGATGTTGAAACCGGTCGCGAAGACGATCGCGTCCGCCCCGAAGAACTCGGGATGAGCCGCCGCCCACTGGGCCATCGTCTTCGGGTTCGCCGCCGAGTCGTCGATCCAGCCCTGGCCGACGAGGCTGACGGCCCAGAGCGAAGTCTCGTCGACGCTCACCGTCGTCCAGGAGTCCGCAGGCATGGGCGTGTGGAAGTGGGCGAAGGCTCCCTGGGCCGAGCCCGGGGCGACGAAGTTCAGTCGGAACACGGGCGTGCGGAGCGTCGGAGCCGGGTCGACGTAGACACGGTAGACGGCGTCGAATCCCGAGAGCAGGGACGCGGTGGTCGCGAAGCCGGTCGAACTGAAGGTGCCGATGCTCGCCTTGCCGAGGTTGTCGTCCGTCGGCCACAGCCGGATCAATCCGCCGTCGGCGGAGCTGCCCGGGTAGAAGTCGCCGAACTGGATCTGCAGGTCGATCGCGGCGTCGCCCTGCCGCGTGCCCACCGGCGTACCGGGACCGTAGTATCCGGGCACGGTCTCGGTCTGCCCGTTCAACCAGCTGCCGAACTGGTTGCGGGTGTCGTCGGACCACCAACCCGTCGAGGCCCCGAGGGCGTTCACGTACTGCGTCGCCGCGATCGCACGGCCGGCCATGGCCGCGATCGCAAGGGCGAGTGCCGCGACCGAGAAGACTCGAAGAGAGGGGCGCCAGGGCGAAGGGTGCATCGATGTGGCTCC
>JAGWVP010000444.1 GCA_018970825.1 bacterium
CTCGTCACGATCGAGTACGAGGTCGACCCCGCGCGCACCGACGCGTTCGTCGAGACCATGGAGGCCGTGCGGCGCATGCGACGCCGGCGCGGCGCCTGGCGCTGGGGGCTGTTCGCCGACGCGGAGCGGACGGGGACGTGGGTCGAGTCGTTCCTCGTCGAGTCCTGGCTCGACTACCTCCGGCAGCGCGAGCGGCTCACCGTCGTCGACCGCGAGATCGGCAGGCGGGCCGTCGCGTTCCACGCCGGCGCGCGACCGCCGGTCGTGCGCTACCTGGTCGCGCGGGCGCCGCTGCGCTGAGCGGGGCGACGCGGTTCGCGGTCGAGTTCGAGCGCACGCCACAGGTACCACGACGCGACCGTCCTCCACGGGCGCCAGCGCTCCGCCCAGCGCTCGAGGTCGCGCGGGGCGGGCTTCTCTCGCAGACGCCGCACGCGCGCGAAGCCCTGCAGCACGCCGAGATCCGACGACGGCAGGACGTCGGGACGCCCGAGGTGGAACATGAGCAGCATCTGCACCGTCCACGGGCCGACGCCGCGCACGGTCGTGAGACGCGCGAGGATCTCCGCGTCGTCGAGGCGCTGGATCTCCCGGGAGCCCGGGACGACTCCCGAGATCGTCTTCCCGGCGAGATCGAGGATCGCCGCGGCCTTCGCGGCGGAGAGTCCCGCCGAGCGCAGGCGAGACTCGGCCGTGGCGAGCACCGTCCCGGCCTCGGGCATCTCGTCGGCTCCCCAGAGCGCGACGACCCGCCCGAAGATCGTGCCCGCGGCCCGACCGCTCAGCTGCTGGAACACGATCGCGCGGGCGAGGGCCGCCCACGGTGCATCGGGCCGGGCGCGGGCGCCGATCGTCGGGCGCAGCGCGCACGGCCCGACGCGTTCGATCACGCGGCCGAGCGGCGGGTCGACACGCCGCAGGTGCTCCTCCGCGGCGGCGTGCCGCGAGGCGCGCCCTCCTGCCGGGGGCGACGACGGCCAGGGCGACGGGGCGGATCGCGCACCGGGCTCCCTCGGCCTCGCGGGAGCCGGGCGGCGGGCCCGCCCCCGATCGACCGGTGCCCGCCGCTCGCGGGCGGTCACGGCACGATCGAGGGGCGATCCTCGCGCGGGCGCCACAGGATCACGGTGTGGCCGACGAGGCCGCACAGCGCGGCGCGCGCCCCCTCGGCGAGCGACGCGGCGTCGGCCCGCTTGTCGACCGGCGCATGCAGCCGGACCTTCACGAGTTCGTGGGCGAGCAGCGCCTCGTCGAGGGCGTCGAGCACCGCCTCGGTCACGCCGTCGTGGCCGACCTGCACGAGCGGCTTCAGAGCGTGCGCCTGTCCGCGCAGCGACTGGCGCTGCGCCCCCGTCAGCGACGGGGCGTCGGGGCGGTCCGCGCGTCCCTTGCGCTCGCGGCGGGTCTCTCCCGGTGCTTCGTCGGCCATGCGGAGTGGGTAGTGGCGCGGGGCCCCGGGGACAAGCGCCGCAGCCGCCCGCACGGCGACACGGCCGGTCGAGGCCTCAGCCGCAGGAAGGCCCGGTGTCCGGCCGCCGCCCCGGGCAGCCCGGCGGGCCCAGGATCTCGACGCCGCGCGCGAAGGCCGCGGCGGCCTGCTCCTGGTCGCCGCGCGCGGCGAGCGCCTCGGCGAGGTTGCAGACCGTGCGGGCGTCGTCGGGTGCGATCTCGAGTACGAGCCGGAACTGCTCGATCGCTTCGTCGGTCCTCCCGGTCATCGCGTACACCTTGCCCAGGTTGCCGTGCGCGTTGACGCTGCCCGGGTTGTAGCGGAGCGCCGTCTCGAAGCGCTCGCGCGCCTCGTCGAGGCGCCCCTGCATCGCGAGGATCGCGCCGTAGTGGCTGTTCGCCTCGCCCTCGTAGAGCGCGCGCACGCCGTCGGAGAAGCGGTCGCGATCGGGCGCCAGCCCCTCGAAGAGCTTCGCGAAATGGCGTCCCGCCTCCTCCGGCTTCTGCGCGTCGAGGAGCGCGATCGCGAGGTTGTGATGGGCGACGTAGTTCCGGTCGTCGAGAGCCACCGCGTGCTCGAAGAGCGTCTCGGAGCTCCGCCACACGCCGGACTGCTGTCGGCTGCGGAGGGCGCAGACCGCGAGCGCGACCGCGAGGCCGGCGACGCAGGCCCGTCGCACGCCCTCCCCCGCCGCCGACGCCTCGCGCAGCGTCCAGAGAATCGCGAGACCGAGGCCGAGCGACGGCAGGTAGGTGTAGCGATCCGCCATCGACTGAAGCCCCACCTGCACGAGACCGGCGACCGGGACGAGCATGCCGAGGAACCAGAGCCACCCGACCGGGACCCAGGGACGACGGCGGCCCGCGACGACCGAGCCGGCCGTGAGACCGAGCACGAGCGCCGCCGACGAGGCGACGACGGCCGGCGACCAGTGCACCGGGTGGCGGTAGATCGGCGAGAGGCCGGCGGGCCACAGGAAGCCGCCCAGGTAGCGCGCGATCGAGACGAACGCGTTCGCGATCCGCTCGCCCGCGTCGAGCCGGATCGAGAAGGCACCGCCCTCGCGCTGCACGAGGTAGGTCACGACCGACGAGGCGAGCGAGAGGAGCAGGAACGGGACCTTCTCGAGCGCGAGGACGCCCGGCGCCATCGCCGGCCGCGACGCGGCCGGGCCCTCCTGCGCGCGCGCGACGCCGGGCAGTCGCAGTCGGCCGAGCGGCCACGCGTCGAGCAGCATGAGCACGAAGGGGAACGTCACGATCATCGGCTTCGAGGCGAGACCCAGCGCGAAGAGGAACAGCGAGAGCAGGAGGAACGCGACCGGACGACCGCGCGGCCCGCCGAGACGCCCGGTCCATCCCGACCAGGCCCACAGCGAGGCGAGGAAGAAGAAGCCCGAGAGCACGTCCTTGCGCTCGGAGAGCCAGGCGACGGACTCGACGCGCAGCGGGTGCCAGGCGAAGAGCGCCGCTGCCGCGGCACTCGTCCAGCGGGCCCCGGTGAGCGCGCGCAGCGCGAGGAAGGCGAGCGCCGCGTTCGCCGAGTGGAGGAGGACGCTGGTGAGGTGGTGTCCGCGCGGTTCGTCGCCGAACAGCGTCATGTCGAGCATGTGCGAGAGCCAGGTCACCGGGTGCCAGTTCGTCGCCTCGCCCGAGGTGAGCGCCCAGCGCAGGCCGTCACGGTCGAGGCCCGCGATCACGTGGGGGTTGTGCGTCACGTAGACGGGGTCGTCGTAGTTCACCCAGCCGTTGCCGAGGATCCGCGAGAAGATCGCGAAGGTGAGCACGGCGAGGCCCGCCGCGATCGCGGCATCGAGCGCGGGGCCGGGGGCCGAGAGTCCCGGAGCGCGGACGGGCGAGGCACGGTGCGCGGCCCCGGCGACCGCGCGCGCAACGGGGCCGGCCCGCTCGGCGC